>JAHFBX010000024.1 GCA_023249815.1 Candidatus Eiseniibacteriota bacterium | reverse complement strand
CGTGGGCATCGGCTTCGGCGTGTGGCCGGCCAAGCGCGCGGCGTCGCTCGATCCCATCCTCGCGCTTCGGTACGAATAGCGGCTAGCGGCCGCGCGGGGTGTCGAGCGGATCGCCGAAGATGGACTTGCCGCCGAGCGCCGTGACCACGCCGTAGGTCACGACCGCAGCGATCACGCCCAGCGCGGTCAGGCTGCGATCGGCATACCAGGCCGAGAAGTCGAACGACGCCACGGACGAGCCCAGCATGAGCCCCGCGAATATGCCCACCACACCGCTCAAGAGCCCGAATCGCATGAGCACGAGGATCGTGGCGGCGAGCGGGATCGCGAAGTAGATGGCGAGCGGCCAACCCAGGTCCGGCGCGAGGCTCCCCGCGGACGATCCGCAGATCACCAGGATCGTCAGGCCGACCGCGGCGATGGTGTTGCGCAGCAGGAGTCGGAACACCACGATCACCACCACCGACTCGAGCGCGTTCAGGACGCACACGGAGCCGGCGTAGGCGAGCAGGCAGCCCGTGTTGGAGAGACTGGTGAGCGACTGCAGCATGTTGGAGTCGAGCTGGCTCGGGAGCTGCGCCAGCTTGAGCCGGGGCGCCGCGTAGCCACCGAGCACGCTGACCGCCGTGAACAACGCCCCCGCGGTGACGCCGATCAGCAGGTCCCGGCCGACGAGCGGATCGCGCGCTCGTCCCGAGATGAGCCGTGTCCAGGACACGAGCAGGTGCGGCCACAGCCGGCGCACGTAAGGTTCGAGCGCCATGTAGGCGAACCACATACTCACGGCGTGGATCAACGAGTGGCCGAACGCGCGTCCGGACACCCACTCCCAGCCCGCGTCGACGAGTCCCACTTCGGAGAGTCGCGTGGTGAACACGGACTCGAGCATGTTCATGACGAACACGAACACCGCGATGCTGGTGGCACCACGCCAGTCCCCGCGGCCGAGCCGCTGGTTGCGGAGGCCGAAGTACAAGCTGGCCACGAGCGGCGTGAACGCGAGAAACAGGAGGTCGAACAGGTCCTGCGCGCTATTCGTGGCATCGGGGCGCGCGAGCGGCGCCATGGTGGCGCCCCAGCGATGCACCTCCGTCAGGTGGACGAGCCGGCCGCGCGAGGCGCCGAGCTGGACTGTGGCCGTGTCACGGCTCCCGGGCATCACGCCCGACCACGCCGCCGCCGTGTCGCAGGCGGACGGGACCGGTTGGGCGAGCGGCGCGGGAGTGAGCGACGTGGTGTCGAGCCCGGCCAGCGCGAGCCATTCATTCCACGCCGGCCTCCCGCCATGTGCGGCCTTCACCGTGTCCGGCGGGATCGCCCGCAATCCCACGAGCCGGCCGTCGGGGGAGAGCAGCACGGTGGCTTCGCCGATTCCCGGGCCCGGCGGATTCGTCACGGCCGGCATCTCGGCGTGGATGTTCAGTTGTTCGATCGGCGTCCGGCTCCACCGCCGCCAGTAGTAGAGCGCGCCGCCCGCGGGCAGCGTGGTGTCGGGGTGGGTGCGCAGGTGGTTCAGGTAGGGGCGGTTCTGCGCGAACCCCTCGGCCGTGTGTTTCGGAAGCTTCGTGAACGCGCCGGTGTGAAGCAGCAGGTCGGACGCGCGCACCGCGAGTTCGGGCGTGGGCTTGGTGAGCGATCGGAACTCCGGACCGATCAACCCCGCCCAGACAGCAAGCGAGATCGCGATCGCGCCGACGCAGGCGAACGCCACCAGTGGAAGCATGCCGCCGCGTTCGCCGGCGTTCGCGACCAGTTCGGGTGATGGGGTCTCCCCCGCGGCCAGGGCCGCCGCCAGCGGATCGCCGCCCGGGAGCGCACCCAGCACCGCGTAGGCCGAGGCCGGCCGCGCATCGGGATCACGCTCCAGGCAGTGGAGGATGAGCCGCTCCACCGCGGGATCGATGTCGCGCGCCAGGTCGGACGGTGAAGTGATCGTGCCCGAGTCCTGCATGCGTCGCAGCTCGGTCATGTTGCTTGCCGAGAACACGCGACGTCCCGTGTACAACTCGTAGAGCACGAGACCCAGCGAGTACACGTCGCTTCGCACCGAGACCGTGCCGTCCGCCAGCTGTTCGGGCGCCATGTACGCGGGCGTTCCCGCCACCTGTCCGGCGAGCGCCAGCTCCACCGCCAGCCCCGCGAGGCCGAAGTCGGTGATGCGCGCACGCCCGCGGCCGTCCATCATGATGTTCGCGGGCTTCAAATCGCGATGCAGCATGCCCGCCTCGTGAGCCGCCGCGAGGCCCAGGCAGATCTGTCGCGCGATCTCGAGCGCCTTGTCGGGCGTGGGCCGGCCCATGCGACGCAGCACCGCCGCCAGGTCCTCGCCGTCGATGTACTCCATGGACAGGAACACGTGTCCGTCGGCCTCGCCGATGTCATACACGCGGCAGACGTTCGGGTGCGCGATCTGCCGCGCGACGCGGACCTCGCTGCGGAAGCGCGCGAGCTCGGACGGATTCGAGGACACCTCGGCGGGCAAGAACTTGAGCGCCACCGACTGGCCGAGTTCCAGGTCGTCGGCGCGATACACCTCGCCCATGCCGCCGCGGCCGAGGAGCGCGACGATGCGATAGCGCGTGCCGAGCCGCGTGCCCGGTTCGAAGCGGCCATGCACGCTCGAAGAGGACGTGAGCGAGTGGGGTGTCGAGGCCCGCGCACGCGGGTCCGACGTGCGCGTCACATCATCGCCGCTGTCCGTGCCAGACGGCGTGCGACGGGGCGGCGGCGCGGGCGGGCCGGCCGCGGCGGATGGCGCAGGCGGCTCTTGTGCCGCGGGTTGCGGCGAAGGCGCGGGGGCCGCCGGTGCTGCCACCGGTGCGCCGCACGCGGGGCAGAACTTGCCGGCTTCAGGAAGCGGATGTGCGCACTGCGTACAGAACGCCATGGAGTATTCGAGTTCCTGCGGCCTGGGAAGCTCGGCGCGGACAGCCGGTTCGCGAGCGCGGCAGTCTAGCACGACTGCCCGGCGCTCGACTCGCGACTGCGACCTTGGGGTGACGGTCACGGTGCGTCCTCCCCGTCCACCGTCCGACCAACGGACCAGCTCCGCCGGTACCTCTTGACCATTGGTCTAGCTCGCGGGCTGACCGATGCTCGGGCATGAAAGAGCAGGCCGTAGGGAGGTGACATCGTGAACGCTCGACGTAGGGAGTGGGTGATTCTCCTGGCCGGGGGAGAAGGCAGCCGCTTGCTCGGCCGCACGGTGTGCGGCACTCGGCTCGACCGGCCGAAGCAGTTCTGTCGCATCGGTGACGACCAGACGCTCCTGCGACTGGCGCTGGAGCGCGCGGCGAGACTCGCGGAACCCGAATGCATCGTGCCCGTGGTGTGCGCGCGGCACCGCCTGTGGTGGGGGCCGGAACTCATGGACCTGCCGCAGGACAACGTGCTCGTGCAGCCGGAGAACCGCGGCAATGCCATCGCCATACTGCACGCGCTCATCCATATCCTGCAGCGTGACCCCGATCCGCTCGTCGTGGTGATGCCTTCGGACCACGCCGTCGAAGACGAGCCCTTGTTCGCCGCGGCGCTTCGAAGTGCCGTTCACTTCGCCTCGGCGCGGGGTGGGAGAGTGATGATGCTGGGCATCACGCCGGACGCGCCCGATGCCGAGTACGGATGGATCGTTCCCGGGCGTGAGGCGCGTGCGCTCAAGTCCGTGCGGGCGTTCATCGAGAAGCCGTCACGGCCAACGGCATCGGCACTCATGCGTCACGGCGCGCTGTGGAACAGCTTCATCTTCGCGAGCACGGGCGCGGGGCTCCTCGAGCTCTTCCGCAGGACCCAGCCCGAACTCCTCGAGGACTATCTCGAGAACTTGCTCGAGCAGGGTTGGGGAGAGGGCGCGCTGTCGCGCCTCTACGAGGATCTGGAGCCTCTGGACTTCAGCCGCGATCTCCTGGAGCACGCTCCGGAGCAACTGGACGTGCTTCCCGTCCAAGCCTGTGGCTGGACCGACCTCGGTACGCCGCTGCGGGTGGCGGAATGGCTCGAGCATCGCGCGTCACGCGTGACCGGGCATGTTCGTCAGGAGCTCGTGCTCACGAACGCCTGGTGAGATGGGGGGCAGCTCGCGGCGGTGCCGTTGGCCGCCGCGGGCTGTTGCAGTGAGAGGATGCTAAGGTCGGTGCGTGAGCACGACCCCCCGATCCGCCGCGCTTGAAGGTCCCGAGCGTATCCCGACCATGATCGCCGAGGAGTACGACGCGCTCGCGCGCCGCATCGCCGGTCGTATCGCCGAACTCGTGCGTGAACGGAACCGGGCCGGGAACGCCACCGTGCTCGGGCTCGCCACTGGCTCCACGCCCATCGGGATCTACCGTGAGCTCATCCGGTTCCACCGCGAGGAGAACCTCGACTTCTCGCGGGTCGTCACGTTCAACCTGGATGAGTACTACCCGATGAGCGCGGACAGCCTGCACGGCTACCACCGCTTCATGTGGGCGAACTTCTTCGAGCACGTGAACTTGGAAGCCCGCAACGTGCACATCCCGCGCGGCGACCTGCCACGGCACGAGCTCGAGGCGCACTGCCGTGACTACGAACGCGCCATCTCGGAAGCCGGTGGCATCGACTTCCAGATCCTCGGCATCGGCCAGACCGGGCACATCGGATTCAACGAGCCCGGTTCCAGCATCGGCTCGCGCACGCGCCTGGTCGTGCTCGACACCATCACGCGGCGCGCCGCCGCGGCCGACTTCTTCGGCACCGAGAACGTGCCCGTCGAGGCCATCACGCTGGGCGTCGGCACCATCCTCGAGGCGCGCGAGATCGCGCTCGTCGCGACCGGCGAGCACAAGGCCGCGATCGTGAAGCGCGCCGTCGAAGGTGAGGTGAGCCACGAGGTCGCTGCCACCTACCTGCAGCGCCACCGCAATACCACGGTGTACCTGGACGCCGCCGCGGCCGCCGAGCTGACCCGCGTCAAGACACCCTGGGCGCTGGGCGAGATCGAGTGGTCGCGCGCGCTCGAGATCGAGGCCGTTGTGTGGCTGAGCGGCGTGACCGGCAAGTCGGTCCTGAAGCTCGACGACGTGGACTATCGCGAGCATCACCTGAGCGCGCTGCTGCTACGAAACGGTTCCTCCGGCGCGCTGAACGGCATCGTCTTCAACGAGCTCATCGCCAAGATCCGCGGGCGGAGCAAGCTGCCCAGCGGCAAGCGAGTCATCCTGTTCTCGCCACATCCCGACGACGACGTCATCTCGGCGGGCGGCATCCTGCGCAAGCTGCACCAGAACGGGAACGACGTGCTCGTGGCCTACCAGACGTCAGGCAACATCGCCGTGTTCGATCACGAGGTGCGCCGCTATCTCGACTTCGTGCGGCGCACGGCGGGCGACTTCGGCTACGGCAACGACCGCCTGGCGCCGCTGCTCACCGAGGCCGAGACGTTCCAGACGCGAAAGCAACCGGGCGAGGTGGACAGCGACGCGATCCTGATGCTCAAGCGCCGCATCCGCGAGGTCGAGGCCATCTCGGCTATCGAGACACTCGGCCTGCGCGCCGAGCAGGCGAGGTTTCTGAACCTGCCCTTCTACCAGACGGGCAAAGTGCGGAAGGACCCGATCGGTACTGCCGACGTGCAGATCATCCTGGACCTGCTCGTGGAGTCGAGACCCGAGATCGTGCTCGTGGCAGGCGATCTCTCCGACCCGCATGGCACGCATCGCATGTGCAAAGAAGCCGTGGACCGCGCGCTCGCGCGCTACGGCGGCGTGCCACCTGAGGTATGGCTCTACCGCGGCGCGTGGCAGGAGTGGTCGGTGGCCGACGCCGACCTGCTCGTGCCACTCTCGGAGGAGGAGCTGCGCGTCAAGATCAGCGCCATCTTCAAGCACCAGAGCCAGAAGGACCGCGCGCCGTTTCCCGGCGTGGACGAGCGCGAGTTCTGGCAGCGCGTGGAGGAGCGCAATCGTGAGACCGCGCGCTGGGTGGACCGGCTCGGGCTGCCGGAGTACTACGCGATGGAGGCACTGAGAGTACGGGGAGTGGGAGCGGAAGCGAAGCGCAGCACCTGAGCGCTAGCGGAGGGGAGGTAACCCATGCCTGCGGTGAAGCAAACGGGCAGCACGAGTCTCACGGACCAGGAGATTCACGACCGACTGAGCGCCGTCGTGTGCTTTCGCGTTCTCGACACCGACATCGAGAGTGATATCCACCACGTTGGCCCGTCGTCCGTCACCGTCCTGACCGCGGACCCACTCGAGGAGGACGAATCGGCCGAGCATGTCATCACGTTCGACATGATCCGGAACTGGGACGAGGACCCGCATCGAAGCATTCGGACCTCGCTGGCGCGAGTGCTGGGACTGAGCGTGCCGAAGCCCAGTGAACTGGGCTGACTCGCGCCGCCAGAACGCGCTGAGCGCTGCGATGGTCCAGAACCCAGACCTCGCAGACTGCCCCGAGTGGTCGGCGGGTCAGGCCGCCGGTGAGATCGCTGCCCATTTCGTAGGCAGACTCGGCCCCAACACCGCGCGCGACCTGGGGCGCCGTGAAGGCGTCGTACCACTGAGCCGCGTATCCGGGGGGCGGTGAGCGGCTCAAACCTTCAGTTCGCGAACGCCCGAAACGCCAGTACGGCGTTGAGCCCGCCGAACGCGAACGAATTGGAGAGCGCGGCCTCGACGCGGGCTTCACGCGCATGATTCGGAATCACGTCCAGGTCGCACTCGGGATCGTGGACGATGAAGTTGGCGGTGGGCGGCAGCACGCCGTGGTGGAGCGCCAGCACCGTCGCCACCGCCTCGAGCGCGCCCGCCGCGCCCAAGGCGTGGCCGTGCAGCGACTTGGTGGAACTCACCGCCAGCTTCGCCGCGTGGGCGCCGAACGCGTCGTGAATCGCGCGCGATTCCACGGGATCGTTCCCGGGAGTGCCCGTGCCGTGGGCATTGATGTAGCCCACGCTCTCCGGGGCCAGCCCCGCATCCTCGAGCGCCGCTCGCATGGCATGCGCCGGGCCCGCGACCGTGGGCTGCGTGATGTGGTGCGCGTCGGCCGACATGCCCGCACCCGCCAGCTCCGCGTAGACACGCGCGCCCCGAGCGCGCGCCCGATCGAGCGGCTCCAGCACGAGTATCGCACCGCCTTCGCCCAGGACGAGTCCCTTTCGGTCGCGCGAGAACGGTCGGCAGGTGTCGGGGGAGACCACCCGCATGGCCTCCCACCCTTTGAGGGTCGCGAAGCTCAACGGCGCCTCGCTGCCGCCGGTCAACGCCACGTCGGCCCGGCCCGATCGCACCAACTCGAGGGCCTGGCCGATGGCGTGGTTGGACGACGAGCAGGCCGAGGAGATGGTGAACGCTGGACCGGTGAGGCCGTACTCCATACAGATGTGGCTCACGGCAGCGTTCGCCATGACACGCGGGATCGTCAACGGATGGATGCGCTCGCGGTTCCGGCCGTAGAGCTCGGCGAACTGATCGTCCTGTGTGCACTGTCCACCCATCGAGCTGCCGCAGATCACCGCCGCGCGCTCGCGCAGCGCGGCGGTCCACTCGAGCCCGGCATCAGTCACCGCCTGGCGAGCCGCGACCAGCGCGAACTGGGCAAAGCGATCGAGCAGGTCGAGCCGCGTGGCCTCCAAGTGAACCGCCGGGTCGAAGCCGCGCACCTGGGCCGCGTTGGCGAATCTCAGCCGGCCCGGTTCGAAACCTTCGAGCGGAGCGATTCCCGGCCGTGCTTCACGCAGGGCGCTCCAGAACTCCTCGTGATTGGCGCCCAGCGCACTGATGCATCCGAGCCCGGTCACCACGACGCGGCGTGTCATGCGCTACGAACCGGCCGTGGCGGCATCCTTGAGCGAGCGGACCCGCTCGACCACGTCACCGGCGATGAGGACGTCATTCAACGCATTATCCGGGATGGTCGTGCCCAACAGCTCCTCGAGCTCGAACAACAGCGAGATCTTGTCGAGTGAGTCGAGCTTGAGCGAATCGAGGGTGCTCTCGGGCGTGATACTCTCCCTCGGGACATGCTTCACCTTGGCCAGCGCCGACATGACCTGCTCACTCAGAGCGTCGTTCACATTGCCCTCATGGACGACGAGGCTAGGCGATACGGACGCGGGAGACAAAGGTGGTGGGTCAGGGGTCGTTGTCGAGTCCAGGCTCTCGCCTGCATTGTGATTCTATGACCTCAGCGCTCGAATCTTTCGCGCCCGCCACTATTGCCGCGACGGCCACCGCGCTCCCTCCGTACCGGATCGGGCGTGAAGAGGTGAAGACGTATCTGCAGCGTGTATTCTCGCTCGATGCGGCGCGGCTCCAAGCGATGCTCGCCGTGGTGGACCACTCGCAGGTGAAGCAGCGCTTTTGCATCCACCCGATCGACCACATCATCTCACCGCGGTCGCTCGACCAGATCAGCCGTGAGTACGCCGAACACGCCGTGCGGCTCGGGCGCGCGGCGACTGAGGAGTGCCTGGCGCGTGCAGGCTTGAGCCCGGCCGTTGTGGACCTGTTCATCACCGTGTCGTGCACGGGCGTGATGATCCCTTCACTCGACGCGCACCTCGCCAACCTGCTCGGCTTCCGTCGCGACGTGCACCGGCTGCCGATTACCGAGCTGGGCTGCGCGGCGGGTGCTTCTGCCCTCGCGCGCGCCGCGGACTTCGTGCGCGCCTGGCCCGGATCGACGGTACTGGTCGTGGCCGTGGAGCTCCCGAGTCTCACGTTCCAGCGGCACGACACCTCGCAGGCGAATCTCATCTCCTCGATCCTGTTCGGGGATGGCGCCGCGGCCGTGCTGGTGACTGGGCGCGCCGGGCGCGGGCCCCGGGTCGTCCGCAGCGAGAGCTTTCTGTTCCCCGACTCGCTCGGCGCCATGGGCTTCTATCTCGGCGCCGACGGATTCCACATCGTGCTTTCGCGCGACGTGCCCGAGCTGATCCGTGCGGAGGTGGGCAGTCTCGTGGAAGGCTTCCTCGCGCGTGCCGACGTGCGCCGCGATCAACTGGCCGCGTTCATCTTGCACCCAGGCGGGCAGAAGCTGCTCGCGTTCATCGAGGAAGAGCTGGGGCTCTCGCCGGCGGATACGGAGTGTTCGTGGCACGTGCTGCGCGAGTACGGCAATCAGTCGAGCGCCTCGGTGCTGTTCGTGCTTCACGAGTGGCTCTCGAGGCGAACCGCGCCGGCGGGAGCGCATGGATTGCTGGCAGCATTCGGGCCGGGCTTCAGCGCGGACCTGCTGCTGCTGCGCTGGGAGGGGCCAGCATGATGCCTTGTCGCCGCGTGAGCGCGAGCCGCGTGTGAGCGGGAGCGGCGCGTGAGCACTCCCGCCGAGCCCATCACCTGGGGGCGATTCGCCTGGCTCGCACTCTACTTGTTCGTTCTTGCCGCGCAGCGTGTCAGCGAGCTCGTGTTGTCGGCCCACAATGTCCGACGGCTGATCGCACGCGGCGCCCGCGAGCACGGCCGGACGCACTTTCCGTACGTCGTTGCGCTGCACGCGATCTACCCGATATCACTCGTGGGCGAAGTGCTGATGGGCGGCAGCCAAACTGGGCCCTTTGCCTCCGTCTGGCTGGGGGTGTGGCTCGCGGCGCAGGCGCTGCGCTACTCCGCCATATGGGCGCTGGGCGAGCGTTGGACCGTGCGCATACTGGTAGTGCCCGGGGCATCGCTCGTGCGCCGCGGGCCCTACCGCTGGATCGCGCATCCGAATTACCTGGCGGTCGCCCTCGAGTTCTTGGCGGCGCCGTTGCTGTTTGGAGCCTGGCGCACGGCGCTCGTGTTTTCACTCGCGAGTCTCACGGTGATGAGCGTGCGGATCCGCTGCGAGAACCGAGCACTGGCGGGACTGGAGACTGAGCCGTGAAGTCGCAGCTGCGCGGTGCGATCAAAACCCCGCGCGCCGTCCCGAGACGCGAACGGCGCGCGGGCACCACGTACGGCAGTCGAGCTTGCCGCTACTTCTTCGCCATCTCGGCCATCCATTCCTTGCCGCGCTTCTCCATATCGGCCTTGCTCACGTCTTCCTTGTGTGTCGCGATGCCCCAGTGGTGTCCGAACGGATCGGTGATCTTGCCGTAGCGGTCACCCCAGAACATGTCGGTGAGCGGTGCCTTCACGGTGCCGCCGGCCGCCACAGCGCGCTTGAACAGCGCATCGCAGTCCTCGGTGTAGATGTTGATCGAGACGGCAGACCCGCCGAGGGTCTGCGGCGAGAGTGCCCCCATCTCAGGCATCTCGTCGCCGAGGTAGAACTTGCTGTCGCCGAGCTTGAGCTCGGCGTGCATGACGCTGTTCCCGTCCGGTCCGTACATGACGTCCAACACCTGGGCGCCGAGCGCGTTCTTGTAGTACTCGAGCGCCTTCTTGCCGTCCTTGACGACGAGGCCGGGCGTGATGGTGTGCGACCCCTCTGGGATGGGACTGACCTTGGCCATGAAGTTCTCCCTGCCGCCGCTCCGATGGACCGCGGAGCTCGGCACTCGCATCCCTGCATGTACCGTGACCGCCGGACATCCGTTCGTTCCGGCGGGAAGCGGGGTTGAACGGAGGCTACGCCCGGGCGGCCCGGAGCGCCATCGCAGAAACACCCGCATTCATTGGGGAATCAGCAAGATTCTGGAGTGGCGCGGGGCCTCACCTCGAATTGACTTGGCTTCTCCCGGGACAGGCCCGATAGTGCCCCTGTCTTCGGTTGTGTGTGGATGTGTCGTCGACGTTCAGAGCCACCAGGGACTTCTCTGGCGGCTTTTTTTGTGGTTCGACCACTCACCTTCGATCGAAGCGACGGTCACAGCGACCGGACGCCGCCGCGGCGTGAAATCGCGGCAAGTGGGGTCTGACGACCCGGATACAACAGGAGTTCCAAGTGGCAAACGGCACCGTGAAGTGGTTCAACGAGGCGAAGGGCTTTGGTTTCATCACCCAGGCGGATGGCGGCGAGGACGTGTTCGTCCACTTCTCCGCCATCAACGGCGACGGCTTCAAGACGCTCGCCGAGGGTGAGTCGCTCGAGTTCGACGTGACGCGCGGCCCGAAGGGGCTGCAGGCGGCGAACGTTCGCAAGGCCTAGTTCGCACGAGGTACCACCTCGCGTCGTGGAGGCGGCGTCCGCAAGGACGCCGCCTCGCGCGTTTCTGCGCGGCTTCTCACTCTCGCCGTCCACCGCCATGGGCAGCCCAGCACGCGAACCACGTCCTTCGCTCAATGCACCGCGACGCCGGACTTTGGATTGCCGATCGCGAGCGCCGCACGCGCCTCGTCCACGAGGTGCCGTACTTCGGCGTCGGGCCGCGTGAACGTGTCGCGGAAGATCTCCCAGTGTCGCCTCACCTCGTCGGTGCGTCCCATACGGGCGTACAAGAGGATCAAGCGCTGACGGGCGAATGAGGAGGCCACGGAGAGCCCCGCCGTTGTCGGGCTCTGCACCATCGAGGCGGGGCTGAGGACTCGTTCAAAGAAAGCCGCGGAGGAATCAGGGCGTCCTAGATGTTCGTATGCCTCCGCCACGAGCCATTGCTCTGGCGCGGGGCCGACACGATCGAATCCCGTGCCTCCCACGTCGCTGCCCGTGCGGGCCGTGGAGTCGAGCAGTCTGATGACATCGTTCCACCTCCCGGCTCGCCCGGCGATGCAAGCCTCGAGGAAGTCGGGCGTGGCCCCATACGCCGGCATCAACAGGTCGGGGTGCGATCGCAAAGCTCTAAGGAGCTGTTTGCTTTGGAGCGTATCGCCCGCGGCAGCGGCCATGTATGCCCGCGTGATCAGTGCGGAACTCGTGGCGTCGAGGGCGTCCTCCGATTCCGGCACCGGGGCCGGCGTCCCGCTGGCGACGGCGAGGAACGTACGCGCGCGAGGCCAGCGACGGTAGTACTCCCGTCCCGAACGCCGGGCCAACGATTGCCCGCGCCGCAGGTCCGCCATCGCATCGCGCACCGCTCCACGGGCGGCGTGGACAGCGGCGAGCGTGCTGGAGGCGGCTATCTTCACGCCCGTGGGCGTCGTTGGATCGCGCTCCCGTGCCGTCGCGAGGCTTTCGGCGCGGCCCCAATCGCGCTCGGCGACCGCGAGCTGGAGGTCCGCGACCTGCCTGGCTTCGCCTCGCATGCCTCCCAGCAGCTCGCGTGCAGCGCGCGTGTTGCCGAGAGCCAGGTGACACCGGAAGATCTTGGCGATGGTGACCTGGCCGTAGCCGAGTGGCGCCATGCTCAAGACCCTGTTGTTCATCTCGAGCGCTTCGGAGTAGCGGCCCTGGAAGAAGAGCAGGTTGGCCTGGGAATCGACCACGTATTCGATGTCCGGGCTCTGCGGATAGAGCTTCACCACGCGCTCGAACACGGCGGCCGCGCGTTCCAGGTCGCCGCTCCACGATGCGAGCAAGCCTTCCAGCCGGAGCTGCTGGGCGGCACTCATGCGGTCGGGGCGGCGCAGCGCCTGCTCCAGGGCCGCCCGGGCGGAATCCGGCTTCCCAAGGCCCTGATAGGCGAGTGCCAGATCCTCCCAAGCCGAGGCGAAGTCCGGGTCGATCGCCAGCGCCTGCCTCGCCGCCTCGCGGACGCCCTGGAAATCGACCTCCACCTGCAGCAGTCGGTCCGCCTCGACCTGCTTTCGGTAGGCCTCGAATGACGGCGTGGGGTAAGGGAAGAACGCACGGGTCGCCCGGATGGCGGCCTCGTCCTCGCCCATCCTTCGCCGCAGATCCTGCGCCAGCCGCCGCAGCGCCGGGATGATCACCCGGTCGGAGCCGGCCACTCCGCTCACTCGATAGAGTGGCTTCGCGTTTTCCACGTCCCCGACGTCCAGCGTGAGCGAGTACGCCTTCCCGACGCGCCTGATGCGGCCGTCGACCACCGTGCGCACGGAAGTGCGGTAGGCGAGTTCACGCGCCAGGGTGGCATCGACCCGCGTCCCGGCCGGCTTGCCCGCCAGCTCGAGTCCGAGCCGGATCTGATCACGGGAAACCGTGGCGAGGATGGGAGACTGGTCGAGCGTGGCGCTCACGATGTCGCGAGCGGCTTCCGCCAGCGTGGAATCGTCGGGCGGGCCGTCGAATTCGGCGACCATGACCCAGTTCTGACGGGCTGCGGGTGCCCCGCGATCGCCGCCCCACAGGCCATCGATCCATCCGGCTTTCACCGCCAGGAATCCGCCGACTCCCAACGACGCGAGCAGAAGTGCGGGCGCCAGCCACGCGCGCCGCCGTGGCGCGCCCACCGTGACCGTGTCGGCCGACGTCGATGTCGGCGCGCGGACGCCGGAGGCGCTCCCGTCGATTTCCCCCAGCGCTCGCGCAAGCTCCCCAGGCGTCGCGAAGCGATCCGCCGGGAGCTTTGCGAGCGCTCGCGCGACCGCGCGCACCATCTGCGGCGTGGCGCTGGGCCGCAGAGCCGTGACGGGCCGCGGCTCGACGTTCAAGTGCTGGTGCCGCACGACCGCGGCCGACGGCCCCGTGAACGGCGGCTGCCCGGTAAGCATCTCGTACGTCATGCACCCGAGGCTGTACACGTCCGAGCGGGCATCGACCTCCTGGTCCGCCAGGGACTGCTCGGGGCTCATGTAGTGCGGTGTCCCCACCGTAACGCCGGCGGCGGTCAGCCGCGTGCCGCCCTCAGTTCCGACCGCACGCGCGATCCCGAAGTCCGCCACGATCGCGTGATTCGCCGCCAGCAGGACATTCTCGGGCTTGATGTCCCGATGTATCACGCCATGCTCATGCGCGTAGTCCAGCGCATCGGCCACTTCGCGAGTGACCCGCACAACCTCCTCGAACGTGAGCTGCCGCTGGCGCATCAGCCGCTGGCGCAGCGACTCGCCCTCCACGTAGGGCATCACGTAGTAGAGCTGCCCGGCGGCCTCGCCGGAGTCGTGGAGCGGCAGGATGTGAGGGTGGGTGAGCCGGGCTGCGAAATCGATCTCGCGCAAGAAGCGCTCCGCCCCCAGGGCGACGCTGAGCTCCGGCGGGAGCACCTTGATCGCGACCAGACGGTGGTGCTTCAGGTCATGGGCCAGGTAGACGGTCGCCATGCCACCGCGGCCCAACTCACGATCGATGCGGTAGCGATCAGATAACGAATCCCGCAGCGCCTTCGGAACCTCGCCCAAGTTGGCCCCCCACGAACTGCGATCTGATCGCAGTTCAGGTACCTCTCGACTCATCGTGGGGCCTCCGCCTGAGTTGACGGCGTGAGGTGCTCTGGTTCAGCCACGGCTCTTCATCTTCGCGGGGGGCGGAGTCAGCGGGATGAGCCAAGAGCGGGGCGATTCTGTCGCGGCACACTCCGGGTTGCAAGGGTTCAGAGTGCTGGCGTGGAGCGCGAACGGTCCCGGCGGCGTGAACGCGCTCTTGTTCAGATTCCGGTCCACCGCCGAAAGCTTGTGGGAGCCGCCCGAAGGCGCCATATCGTCGTACGCCGCATTGGTCGTGGTGATCACCAGATTGGCTGGGCCCTGAACGTAGTCAGCCCTCGCGCCGCGATACAGGCGGAACGTGACGAAGTCCTGCGCGCTGCTCGCGCTCCACTGCAGATGCGTGGCACTCTCGTAGCAGGCGCTCGTGAAGGTCGCCAGCGCCGGGGGCGCGGAGTTGTCAATCGAGTAGCCGAACTCGGCTCCGGACTCGAATGTCGCCGCCGACTGCTCCGAGCGCCGGCGGTGAGGGTCGCCACGCCACGCGGAGTATTGAACCGGCCGATGCCATCCGGGGAGCGCCCGGGTGGGCCCGGGCGGCGATGGCTCGGAAAAGGCGCGTCGTCCGGCCTACGACGCGAGGCGACACGGCAGGCGAGCGATGCTGGCAGAATGCGCTCCTCGCAACGTGCCAGAGTGTCCGCCTGCGCGGGGTCGCAGCCCTAGCGAAATCCGAGGAGAACTGGCCTTGTCGCCTTGCGTGCGTGAGCACGGACCTGCCCCCGGCGGGCGCACGGCGTCGCAACTCAGGCCAATCACGCGTTGCGACACACATTCTGCAGATGAGATTGCCAGCTCGCGTGTGTCTCGCGAGCCATTCATATAGAGAAACACCGGCCGACGCGGAGTCCTGAGAATTCGGCGAATTCGACTCGCTCGGCAGGCGATTGTCATTGAGTTGTCCGGCCGCAGCGCTATTCTGGCCATTGGTGACGCGCTCGTACCTGAGCCCCCCGGTCACTCCCCCCGCTTCCCACTTCTCGACACTCGGTGTCCGTATGACCCGTGGGGTCATGGACAGATGAGAGCCGCGGGCTCTCGCATTCGATCTCCTGCTACGGCCCGTCACCAGTCGGGAGCATCCGGTGAACAAGCATCTCGCTCAACTTCCCTTGGCGGGTACACCAGTCCCGCGCGCGCGTTGACGCAGCGTCACACGCGGTGAAAGCACCTGCGGCAACGCGTTCGCCTGCGATGTATTCACATCCTGAAATCCGAGGTCTTTGCCGGCGCGACACAGGTGACTTCTATGCTCCGCGGCTCATGTCGTGACACTGGCACGACTAGTTCTCGACACAGCAGTCAGCACAGGGCAACGCTCGAACTGATCAGCGCGCCCGTGCCTCAGTGATCACTTGGGAGTCCACATATCGTCACGATTCGACACGCATGACACAACTCGCGGAGTGAACACCATGAGAACGCAGACGACGCTCTGGTTGGCCGCCCTCCTGCTGACATGCACGGCGCTCACCGCGACGGCGCAGTCGCTGACCACCGATCAGCCAGACTATGCGCCGGGTGACACGGCGACGTTCACTGGCTCCGGATTCCAGCCAGGTGAAGAGGTTGTTGTCGAGGTGCACCACGCCGATGGGACGCCAGACACCGGCGCTGACCATGACCCTTGGACTGTCATCGCGGACCAGGATGGCGGATTCGTGACGACTTGGCATGTCTGCGAGGACGACTGTCTCGGCAAGACACTTCTGGCAACGGCTGACGGTCTGACCTCGGGCCTGCATGCGGAAGTCCAATTCACGGACGCTCCCCGGATCGCATCGGTCACCGTCGGGCCGCAGTTTGGCACCGCCACCTACGGAACCGGAGTCGCGGTCACCTACCTGATCACCGTGTTTCGAGGCACGGGGCCTGGTAGTTCCGGCAACTTCACCGTCACGCCGTCAGTCACGACGGCACTTCCAACGGGCGTCACCGCGTCATTTACCTCGCCCACGTTCAGCATCCCTTCCGCCAGCAGTTCAGGCACGACGACCCTGACCCTGACCACCACGGGTCCGTCTCCGGCCGTCTCCGCTAGTTTCACGGTGCAGGCCAAGACAGGGGGATCAAGCAGCACCGACCTCGCGACGGGTTCCGGCACGCTCACCATCGGCAAGGCGTCGCTGACGGTGACCGCCGACAGCAAGTCCAAGACGTATGGTGGCGCGGAACCCGCGCTCACTTACACGCCCAGCGGGACACTTTACAACGGCGATACTTACGCGGTGATCGGCAGCGTGGTGCTCTCGACGGCGACTGGAGCCTCGGCCACGGCCGGGACCCATGCGATCAGCGCCTCCGGCGGGACGGCGGCGAACTACTTCGTCGCAACAGCGAACGGCACGCTCACAGTCGGCAAGGCGGCAGCGCTCACGGCGACGGCGGACGACAAGGGCAAGACGTACGGCGGCGCGGATCCCGCGCTCACGTACACGCCGAGCGGCACGCTCTACTACAGCGACACGTACTCCGTGATCAGCGGTGTGCTGCTCTCGACCGCGACGGGTGCGGCCGCAACCGCGGGTTCGCATGCCATCACCGCCTCCGGCGGGACGGCGGCGAACTACTTCGTCGTGACAGCGAACGGCACGCTGACGGTGGGCAAGGCGGCAGCTCTCACGGCGACGGCGGACGACAAGGGCAAGACGTACGGCGGCTCCGATCCGACGCTCACA
>JAHFBX010000243.1 GCA_023249815.1 Candidatus Eiseniibacteriota bacterium | reverse complement strand
CGTGGGATTCAGGATTCTGACCGCACTCGCGGACCAGCGACTCTGGTGCCCGACGAAGGTCTCGTCCTCGATGTGCGAGATCCACCACTTGTTTGGCGGGAACCCTCGCGCCCTGAGTTCGTGCGGGATCGCGGCCGTGTCGCCGCGAGTGGTGTAGATCACAGCGGAGCCGGTCGTCTCGAGAACGCTATCTGGACCGACACCGACGCGCACATCCACCGATGTGCGGATCGATTTGAACAGGCTGTCCACGTATCCCATCCGGGGATCCGGGAAGGGGACGAGGTTGCGGGCGAATCGGACCGTCACGCTTGTCGCCGGGGGTTGACCTGGCGCCCCTAAGAACACCCTCCGCAGCGCGGCCAGGACCTCGCCGCGGTTTCGCACCGCGCGGTAGACGTTGCCGGCGGAATCCACCGCGACGCACCGGTACTCGAAATCTTCCGTGAGCAGGCCCTCTATGGCCTCCAGGTCGCGTTGTCCGATCGCCCATTCGAGTAGCCTGACGGCGCCCTGCGGGCTTGTCGCTGTGGGACCTGGATCGGCCACCATGGGCGCGACGGTGGTCCTGGAACAGCCCGCCACAAGAGACCACCCTGCCAACGTGGCGCAAAGGAAGGCGAACGGAACGAGGCGGAGTTTCACAGAGAGTCTCCCGGTCGAGCGTGGCGCACGCCCCTCGGATCGTGGACCTGGGCGCCGCTTGCGCCAAGGGCGATCCGCTGCCGGCCGCAGGGTTGGTATACCTCTGCATGGCGAATCTGGTTCCCGGAACGACCCGGGCGAACGGTCCCACACTTCCGCGTCCACCCCCTCCCCTCCCGCTCCGGTCGCCGGTCGGGCGACAGCTCGCAACCTTACGGGTGGGCGATGCGTCGGACCGACGAACGCGGCGCCGTCACGTACCGACCGTGGCATCGGATGCTCGCACGGGCGGGAACCCGCGGGTACATTCGTTCGTCCCTCGACGAGATCGCTCCCCACCTGAGGACGTCCCTTCATGCGTCTTGGCACCGCGCTGTTCGCCGCCCTCCTGCTGCCTGCCCTCGCCCAAGCCCAGGCCCCCACCGCCGTCACGAGCTTGAAGGGTAGGTTCGTGGATCCCACCACCCAGGCCGCGGTCACGGGCGTCCAGGTGAAGCTCACGAACTTCGCGGACACCGCGGACGTGCGAAAACAGACCGCCAAGGACGACGGCACGTTCGAGTTCACCGGGCTCGGAGCCCACGCCTACCGGCTAGAGGCCTCGCGCATCGGCTACGCCACGCTGCGCCAGGTCATCCGCGTCACGCGCGCGGGCCAGGACGCGGGCCCGCTGCAGTTGACGCCCGAGGCGGTGGACATCGCGGGCGTGACCGTGACGGAATCGCCCGCGCCGGCCGCGCAGAAAGCGGACACCACCGAGTTCCGCGCGAGCGCCGTCAAGACGAGCAAGGACGCGACCGCCGAGGACCTCGTGCAGAAGCTGCCCGGGGTCACCGTCGAGAACGGGCAGGTGAAGGCGCAGGGCGAGAATGTCCAGCAGGTGCTCGTGAATGGCCGGCCGTTCTTCGGCAGCGACCCCGCGGCCGCGATGCGCAACCTGCCCGCCGAGGTGGTGGACCGCATCCAGGTGTACGACCGCTCGAGCGACCAGGCCGAGTTCAGCGGCTTCGAGGACGGCACGCAACAACGCACGATGAACTTCATCCTGCGCGACCAGAAAGCGCAGTTCGGCAAGGGCTACGCGGGCTACGGCGACCGCGACCGCTACCAGGCCGGCGGCAACGCCACGATCCTGCGCGGCAGCACGCGGCTCACCGCGATCGGCCTGTCGAACAACATCAACCAGCGGAACTTCTCGCCCATGGACCTGTTCGGCGCGCTCTCGGGCAACCAGGGCGGCGGCGGGCAACCCCGCATCATGATGATGGGTGGCCCCGGCATGCGCCACGGCGGCGGCGGTGGTGGTGGCGGGCAGATCATGCGGTTCGGCGGTGGCGCGGGCGGCTTCGATCCGAGCAGCTTCTTCGTGAACCAGCAGGGCGGCATCAGCACGACGCACTCGGGCGGGCTCAACTATTCCGGCCAGTGGGGCCCCAAGCTGGCGGTGACCTCGAGCCTGTTCCTGAACCAGACCAACAACGAGAACCTGCAATCCCTGACGCGCGAGTACCTGCCGCCACAGGACTCGCTGGCGTTCTACGGTCAGAACCTGACCAGCGACAACCGCAACGGCAACCAGCGCTTCGACGCACGGTTCGAGTGGACGCTGGATTCGCTGAACTCGGTGATCATGCAGCCGCGGCTCTACTTCCAGAACACGCACGCACGCACACTCGGGTTTGCCAGCAACACCACGCTCATGGGCTCGGAGCTGTCCTCGAGCAACAGCGACACGCACAACGAGACCAAGGGCGACAACCTCTCCAATCGCCTCACGCTGCGCCATCGCTTCGCGAAGCGTGGCCGCAATGTCTCGGCCGATGTTCAGATGGGCTACAACCTCCGGGACGGCGACCGCCTGCAGGCCTCGCTCAATACGTTCTCGATGCCGGACAGCGTGGTGTACTCGGACCAGACCACGGATTCGCGCAGCACGACGCGCTCGCTGAGCACGCGCATCGCCTACACCGAGCCGCTCACGAAGCGCTGGCAGATGCAGGCCACCTACAACCCATCGGTGACGCGCAGCATCTCCGACGCGCGGACGCTCGGGCTCGACACGCTCACCGGCGACTACTCCCTGCTGGACCTTGTGCAGTCCAACTCGTTCGAGAACCGCAACATGTCCCATAACGCCGGGCTCGCGGTGCTACGCACGTCAGGGCCGTGGCGCTGGCTCACGCAGACGTCGTGGCAGCAGGCGCGGCTCCAGAGCGATCAGTCGTTCCCCGACACGCGCAGCGTGGACCAGACGTTCCGGGACGTGCTCCCGTCGATGACGCTCTCCGGCAATCTTGCGAACCGCCGGAACGTGCGCCTGGCGTGGAACACCTCGACCCAGGCCCCGAATGTCAACCAGCTCCAGAACGTGGTGGACAACTCCAATCCCCTCGCGCTCACCTCCGGCAACCCGAACCTGCGCCAGACCTACAACAACAACTTCTCCATCCGGCTCTCCGAGGCCGACCCGATGCGGTCGAAGAGCCGGTTCCTGTTCGCGAACCTGATCCGGGTGTCGCGGCCCATCTCGAACGCCACGGTCACGGCGCTCACGGACACGGTCCTGGACGGCATCGCGCTCGCGCGTGGCACGCAGCTCACGCGGCCGGTGAATCTCGACGTGTCGTGGATCGCGAACGCGTTCGCGGCCTACAGCCGCCCGGTGAAATTCCTGAAGAGCATCGTGAGTGTGAACGGTGGTGGGTCGTTCAACCAGACACCGACGCTCGTGAACGCGGGGCAGAACATCAGCCGCACCTGGACGCTCCGCTACGGTTCGGTGCTCTCCAGCAACATCAGCCCGAACCTCGATTTCACCGTGAGCTACCAGGGCAACTACAACATCTCGCGCAACACGCCCAGCTCCACGTCGCGTGGCGACTGGTACGCGCACACGCTCGGCGTGCGGTTCAACGCCGTGGCCAAGCATGGCATCGTCGTGCGCCAGGAGCTGAATCACAATCTGCAGGGCGGAGCTTCCGACGCGTACGGCCAGAACGTCGTGCTGTGGAACACGACGCTGGGCAAGAAGTTCCTGAAGGGTGACAAGGGCGAGTTCCGAGTGACCGCCACCGACGTGCTCCAGCAGGACCGCAGCGTGGGCCGGAGCTTCACCGAGACCTATGTCCAGGACTCGCGCGACCGAACGTTGGGACGGTTCGTGCAGGCGGTGGTCACGTACACGTTCCGGTAGACGCGGTGCCCTACCGGTACCGCCCGGCGCACACTGGAGGGGTCCACCCGGGGACCGGAACGACCTCCCGCGGGCGATGCGGGTGGTGGAGGGGCGATTCTTGTTGAGCAGGGCCAAGCGTCGCCGCTACAGTTCACGCGTACGCCGCCGCTTCGGGCGGAGGGGCCAGCGCTTCAAGGCCTGATCGAAGGCGCCCCCCCGCCGGACGATCCAGAACAACAGTTGTCCGTGCTCGCCGCCCGGCCGGGCGCGCCCGCTCGTCCGCGAGTGGGGCGTTCGTCGTCGGGATCACCCACGGTCCGGTATCACTCCGTCAAAAAGGAGTACTCCATGCACCTTCGAGACTTCGCCTCGCCTGTTCGCGTACTCCGCGCAGTCCTCGCATCGCTGCTGGTGGCGGTCGCCGTGGCTCCCGCCTTCGCACAGGCGCTTGACACACCCTCGCTGTCGTTCGAGGGCGGCGGTTTCTTCCGCATCGACCTCGACGTCCAGGCGGGTGAGTCCGGCGCCCCGAACGGCTTCGTGGTCCAGTGGATGGCGAGGGCTGACTATGACGCCTTCGGCTGGCCCAGCCAGGAGTACGACCCGCTTGCCGCGTACTGCGAGTTCACCGGTGATCCGACGCTCAACACCGATGCTCGTAGCGGCTCGTTCCTGCTCGGATCGGGCGGCGTGATCCGCGTCGAGATGGGCGACCTGTTCGACGAGACGGGCGTCTACGGCAGTTACCTGGATGGCGTGCAGCCCGGCGAGTACGCGTTCCGCGTCTGGGCCATGGGCGACGGCTATGTTCCGAACAGCGGCAGCGTGCCGTCCGCCACGAGCTTCGCCAGCACGGTTGGCAACCCCGAGTGCACGCAGGGCTTCTGGAAGAATCACTTCGAGGTGTGGCCTGCGGGCTGTACGCCGATGATGCTCGGCACAGTGTCCTACACCGCGGCGCAGCTGCTCGCGATCTACACCACGCCGGCCATGGGCAACGGACTCATCTCGATGGCGCACCAGCTCATCACGGTCAAGTTGAACGCCTGCAACGGCTCGAACACAGCGCCCATCGCGGGCACGATCGCCGCGGCGGACGCGTTGATCGGCGGCCTCGTGATCCCACCGGTCGGCGGCGGATTCCTGGCTCCGGGCACGACGAGCGCGCTCACGACCACGATGGACGACTACAACAACGGCCTCATCCCCGGCGTCGTGGCGTGCGCGACGCACTCGCGCAAGTCGTCGTGGGGAGACCTGAAGGCGATCTACCGCTGATATGGAGTGACCGGCTGTCAAGGTCGATACGTTTCTCCTGGTGGCCATTCTCGCAAGAGGGTGGCCGCCTTGGTTTGTGGGCACGAAGGGTGACGGACGGGATCTCCTGACCGACGGCGTGTCACTCTGATATCCGCGGGTTGCTCCGTGAGTAGCCGAGCCGCATGACCGTGCTTCGTCGGGGGCTACCGCAGTCTAGGATCGCGCGTCGCGGAAGCGAGCTTCCGTTGCGCGTAGCGGAATCGCGGGTTGACCCGTGATGCTGTCTCC
>JAHFBX010000242.1 GCA_023249815.1 Candidatus Eiseniibacteriota bacterium | reverse complement strand
CATCCGTCGAGCGTGCTGAGCTGCGGAATCCCGTTCAGGCCCGCCTTCATGCCGCTCGTCCCGCAGGCCTCGAGCGGGGCCCGCGGGAGGTTGAGCCACAAGTCCACGCCCTGCACCAGGCGGTGCGCGAGATGCATCTCGTAGTCTTCCAGAAACGCGACCCGGCCCTCGAAGCGGGGGTCGCGCGAGAAGGAATAGACTTGTTGCAGCACGCGCTTCCCCGGTTCGTCCGCCGGATGCGCCTTCCCGGCGAAGATGAGCTGCACGGGACGGCGCGGGTCGACCAGCAGGCGCCGCAGGCGCTCGACGTCCCGGAAAATGAGGTCCGCCCGCTTGTAGGTCGCGAACCGCCGAGCGAAGCCGATCGTCATGGCATCGGAACTCAGCAGGGTACCCGCGCCGGCGACCTGCGCGACTTCCTGTTGCCAGCGCTCGTGCCAGCGCCGCCGGGCTTCCTCGCGGATGAAATCCATGAGATGCGTCTTCATCCGCACGCGAATCGCCCACAGCCGCGCGTCGTCCAACGACAGCACCCGGTCCCACAGCTCCGGCTCTTCCATCCGGCTTTCCCAGTCCGCCCCGAGGTGCTCGTCGATCAGTTGCTTGAGCCAGTGGGACATCCACGTGGCGACGTGCGCGCCGTTGGTCACATGGCGGATCGGCACCTGGGTCGAGTCACGCCCGGGCCAGAGGTCGCGCCAGATCCGTCGCGTCTCCACGCCGTGCCGCCGTGCCACGCCGTTCACCCGACCCGACAACCGGATCGCCATGACGGTCATGTGATACTGCCCGTGGTCGAGGGCCGGATGGTGACCGAGGCGCAGGACGGCTTCCCGATCCATGCCCAGCTCCTCCCACAGCGGGCCGGCGCACTGCTCGAGCTGTTCGGGTGTGAAGATGTCGTGACCCGCGGCCACCGGCGTGTGCGTCGTGAACACACTCGTCGCCCGCACGCGCCGGATGGCGTCGGCAATCGGCGTTCCACTGGTGGTGAGCTCCCGGACCCGCTCCAGCAGCATGAAGGCCGCATGGCCTTCGTTGGCATGCCAGGCGGCGGGGTCGATGCCTACCGCGCGCAACACGCGCACGCCCCCGACCCCGAGGATCCATTCCTGCCGCAGCCGCAGCCCGGCGCCGCCCGCGTACAGCTTGTGCACCAGCTCGCGGTCCTCCGGATCGTTCTGCTCGAGGCTCGTGTCCAGCAGGTATACCGGCACCCGGCCCACCATCATGCGCCAGGCGCCGACGTGGACGGAACGCCCGTTGGCGCGCACCACCGTCAGGTGGGGCTCCCCATTCGGTCCCAAGACCGGCATGAGCGGCGTAAGGCCGGGATCGAAGTGCTCATCGGCGTCTTCCTGGCGGCCGTCAAGGCGGATCCGCTGGTCGAAGTATCCCTTGGTATAGAACAAGCCGACGCCCACGAGCGGCACGCCCAGATCCGACGCGGCCTTGCAGTGGTCGCCCGCCAGGATGCCGAGACCGCCCGAGTAGATCGGGACCGAGTTGTGCAAGCCGAACTCGGCGCAGAAATAGGCGATGGGCCTCGCGCCCAACCCCGGGTTGGTGGCGGCGAACCACGTATCGCCGTTCGAGAGCGCCCGGGCGAGCTTCTCCCGCACCGCGTCGTAGCGGCCCAGGAACTCGGGGTCCTGCGCGCAGGCCTCGAGCCGCACCGGATCCACCCGATGCAGCAACTCGATGGGATTGTGGCGCGTCAGATGCCAGATCGGCTGGTCGATGGCGCGGAACAGCGCCCGTGCCTCGCGGTCCCAACTCCAGGCCAGATTGGTCGCGATGCCCAGCAACCCTTCGATCCGTGGGGGCAGGTACGGCACCCATTCCATGGGCGGGATCATAGGCAGGGTAACTAAGCGCCTTGCCTTCCGAAACTCAAGCGAACGAGGAAGAGAGCTTCACGACCAAGCCATCCAACCTTCACGCTCGTCCGGACATACTGGGGTGGAGGCCGGACGGGATGGGGACCATGATGACACGAGTGCCATTGCGCAGGCGCAGCGCAGGTTATTCGCTGGACGAAGCGGCGTGCATTGGGAAGGCGATCCGGGAGTGCCACGGCGCGATCGCGTGTCCGCGCTGTGGGGATGCACTGCGCCACACCGTCGGCACAGACGGATTGGAGTCCGTGTGGCTGCTCCGGTGCGACGCGTGCCAGCGGAGTGTAGTGATTCGAAACTCTCAGAAGCACGTCGGGCCCGTCGCACGCACGGCGTCGTGAACGATGGCGCACGGCGGTCGTGGAGGCGGAGATGACATCGAATCAACTGAAACGGACAGCGGCGAAGACCGCCAAGCGAGCGAAGCGGGTCGCTGCCAAGGTGTCCAAACGCGCCAGCAAAGTGCTGCGCAAGGCCCGCAAGCAAGCGCGCAGCGCGGAGGCGAAGCGCCAAGTGGCGCGCGCGCTGGGGAAGACGGGCCGGGTGCTCGAAACGGCCGGGAAGGCGGCCGTCGTGGCCGGCGCGGCCGCGGTCGTCGCGGCTGAGGCGTTCGACTAAGATCCCGCGGGCAGCTCCAGCACGCCGATGTAGGGCAGCGTCCGCCATCGGTTGCCGTAGTCGAGGCCATAACCGACGACCCAGCGATCGGGAATGTCAAAGCCGAGGTAGTCGAGCTGCGCGTCCGCGCTCAGGCGGTCGGGCTTCCGGGTCAGCGCGCAGATCTTGAGCGACGCCGGCCCGCGCGCCCGGAGCGTCCGCATCACGTAATCGAGCGTCACCCCGCTATCGACGATGTCTTCCACCAGCAACACGTGCCGGCCGGCGATCGGGACGCGCAGGTCCATGATCAGGCGCACGTCGCCTGCCGGCTCGGCTCCGTGCTCATACCGGGACAGCGCGATGAAGTCCACGCTGCATGGCACGGTGAGCCGGCGCGACAAATCGGCCAGGAAGATGAACGCCCCGCGCAGCACGCCGACCAGCAGCAGCTCGTCCACGCCGGCATAGTCCGCGGAGATTTGCCGCGCGAGCTCATCGACCCGCGCGGCGATCCGCTCTGCGGAGATCAGGACCGGGGGCGAAGGTATCAGAAGACGAGCGCCTTTAGAGATCCCGACGCGCGAATCGCCGCCCGGCCACGACGAGCGGCAGCACGGTCCAGGCGACGAGTCCCGCCACGAGCGCCCACACACCCCAACCGCCCAGCACGCGCCGCAGCGCCGCGCCGGTCGGCCCCGCGACCGCGTCGGCGCGGAACAGGCCCAGCCCCAGGGCGCGGGCGCCGTCCACGGGATCGGCGAGCAGCAGCAGTGAGAGCCCCCACCCCGCGTCGCGTGGCGGCAGGATCTCGAGCGCGCCGATGGCGGCGAGATCCACACCCACCACCAGCACGAACCAGGTCACGATCGCGATGCCCACGGCGCGCGCCCGGCTGCGTGCGGACACGCCGATCGCCAGGCCGAGAGCGAGCGTCGCGGCGAGCAGCAGCCAGGCGACGAGGACGAGCGCCAGGTAGCGCGTGCCGTCGGCGGCGCCCACCAGCACGGCGATCGCGATCCCCGCCGCGCCGAGGCCGACGACGAGCGCCGCGCCCAGGGCGAGCGTCCAGGCCGCCCAACGCGCGCCCAGGAGCTGCCGCCGTCCGAGCGGCAGGCCGACCACGAACTCGAGCTCGTGACACTCCGCCCCGGCCACGGCGCCCGTCAGCAGCGCCAACATCGGGACGACCCACACGACCAGCTGCAGCAGGCTCACCGAGGTCCGGGCGAACCCCTGCACGGCGACGGCACCGCCAGCCGAGAGGCCGACGAGCGCCACCGCGAGACTCGCCAGCGCGAACCCCGCCGCGAACAGGGTCACGGTCCGCGTGCGGCGCGCGGCCGCCAGCTCGAAGCCCAGCAGGGCGGCGATCATGCGGCGTCCCCCTGCACGAGGTGCAGCGGCCCGCTCCGCGCGTGCTCCCGGCCCCGCTTGACCAGCACCCGGTAGATCCGCTCGATCGGCGGGTCCACCGCCTCGCCGCCATCGCGCCAGGGAATACCGGCCGCCGCCGCGAGCGCCGCCAGCGTCCCGGTCGCGGTCACCCGCCCGTTCACCATCACGACGATGCGGTCGGCGAGCAGCGCTACGTCCTGGAGGTGATGGGAGGCGAACAACACGGCCGCGCCCCGGCGCACCGCGGCGCGGATCGCCGCGCGCACCTCCTCCGCTCCGTCCACGTCGAGACTGATGCTCGGCTCGTCGAGCAGCAGCGCCCGCACGTCGCCCAGCGTGGCGCAGGCGAGCAGCAACCGCTGGCGCTGCCCACCCGACAGCTCGGCAAGTGTCGCGTTCCCGCGGTCCCCGAGCCCGGCGCCGGCCAGGATCGCTCGGGCCTCGGCCGCCGGCACGCCGCGCACGGCAGCCACCAGCTCGAGCAGGTCGCCCACAACCGTCGTCGGCGGGACGCCGAGCTTCTGGGGCAGGTAGCCGAGCGCGCGCCGCGCCGCGACCGCGTCGATCACAACGTCACGCCCGGCGACCGTCGCCCCTCCGCCGCTCGGCGCGAGAATCCCGGCTAGCATTCGCAGCGTGGTGGACTTCCCCGCCGCGTTCGGGCCCACCAGCGCGACCACCTCGCGGGTCGCCACCGTGAGATCGAGCGGCTCGAGCGCCAGGCGGTCGCCGAACCGCTTCCACAGTCCGCGGATCTCGATCACGCGAGCCTCCACGCACCCCGCCGCCGCCCCGCGAGGATGAACAACAGGCCACCGGCGGTGACCCCCACGCCAACAAGCGCCTGCCCCGTCGATCCGCCGTTCCCGCTCCCAGCCGGCGCCGGGGGCATCCGCCCCAGCGCGACGGCGGGGGCGGCACGGCGAGGGGGCAGGAGTCGGTCACCTGCGACACGTCGAACACGGGAAACGTTTGCTCCGCCCACTGCAGTGCCTGCGCCGCGGGACTACCGAGAAACAGGCGCAGGCTGCCGCGCGTCAGCGCGAGCTCGGCGAGCGGCGAGCTCGCCGCGTGCGGCGCGTCGAGCACGCCGTCGCCGTTCAGATCGTAGCCGCCCCCCCCGTCGGACGCGGCGGCCCAATAGTTCCCACGCCCACTGACGCACAAGCGATAGACATCCTCCCCGGCACCACCCGTCGCGTCGAATGTGTTCCCTACCATGGTGTTTCCGGTGATGGCGGTGGCCTCGCTGTTCGCGAACAGCTCGAGGCCGAGCCAGTTGCCCGCCACGACGTTGCCGGCGAAGTCCCCGCGGATCACGTTGTCGAAGAACACGCCGATCCCGTTCCCGACGAGCAGGTTCCCGTGGATCGCGGGGTCGGTCGCGTTCTGGAGCACGAGGCCGTAGGAGCGGCTGCCCGCGTTCCAGGCGAAGACATTGTCGGCGACGACGAGGCCGCGGGAGAACATGATCACCGCTCCGGCGGCGTTGTCGGTGAAG
>JAHFBX010000241.1:3664-5397 GCA_023249815.1 Candidatus Eiseniibacteriota bacterium | reverse complement strand
GACGTGCACCATGGAGCCTCCGATCGGGAGCGCCGAGGGTACACCGACCGAGGTTCGTCGTGTGCGCGCCCGCCAGGTCCGACCCTCACGGCAGCGCTCACCGGTGCGGGAGTGCGATCGCGCTGCGCCTCCGAAGCGTTGAGGCGTTGGCCATCGCCGATTGCCTTGAAACGCCAGTGATCTGAGACGCCTCGCTTGCGGCGATCCCCGTCGAAGCACTCGCGGCCACGCCGCGGTTCGACATCGAGCACTGAGTAGGGCTGTCACTCGATGTCGAACCGCTCGCCTACCGCTAGTGAAGCGCCAGCAACTTGCACACTCGGGTCTCGTTCTCCGACACCAACCGGACGAAGTAGATGCCCGCCGGGAGACGTTCCTTTCCTGTGCTCCGAGCGTCCCACGCGATCTTATGCTCACCCGCTGGGTACCAACCCTCGGTGATGATCGCAATGCGGCGACCACTCGGTTCGATCAACTCAAGGCGCACGTCTCGCGCCGAGGGAAGCGCGAAGCCGAACACCGTCCGCCCAGTCATGGGATTGGGAGCCGGAGGCGAGATCGAGAGCTTCGGCGATGACGTGGTCGGCGGGGTGGTTGGCGGATCCACTGCGGTCGTGGCACCGCCGATGAGGAACGCTGAGGGGAGAAGCGCGCCTGCAGTGAGCCGCACCTCGTCGATGGAGCCAACGAAGTAGCAGCATCCAGGCTGGCCTCCGCCGTCGTCATCGGCGCCAACGATCACCGGGTTCGCGTCATACCCGATGGGGCCAGCGAACGGCGTGGATCCCAGAAGCGATCCGTCGAGGTAGACGCGCATCGTGACCCCGTCCCATGTGCCTGCGACGTGATGCCAGGCTCCGGTGCTTGGCGCCGGGCCCGAGGCGGTGTGCCCCGCACCCGACGGCTCGCTGAGAATGAAGTTCAGGTTCCCGCCCTTGATCTCGAGCTGGTAGGAATTCGAACAGCAGCCGGCCCCGACCTGCTTCCCGACTATGACCCATGCTCCTGGATCCGGCTTGATCATCGCCTCGATCGTGAGCGCCGCGGACGGCCGCAGGGAAGGCGAATCGGGAATCACGAACGCCTGTGGAGAGCCCGCGAGCGCGAGTGAACCGACGTTCGCCAGATTGTCCCAGACCGGGACGGTGCTCCAGGGAACGTCGGGTCCGAGCGATGCGCTGTTCCTGAGCAAGCCATGGTTGTCGAGCCCGGAGTCGTCGTGGACCGTGTCACCTGCGGCGGACTCGAATCGCCAATACCCTCTCGTAAAGGCGTCCCGATTGGCGGTCGTGATGGAAACATCGTCGACGTACCAGCCCGTGGAGTTACCACCGCAGCAGTCGCTCTGAAAGTGAAACGCCACGCGGATCGGCCGCCCTAGGTAGGGTGAGAGGTCGGCATGGAATATTTCCCATCCGCCGCCGACACCAGACAGCGGCGGCGTGAGCGCTACCCAGGACGCGCCGTTGTCGGTCGAGACCTCCACGAACCCGCCGTCCCCGCCCGCGAAGGAACGCCATGTATAGCCGATGAGCCAAGCATGACCATCGGCGGAGCGAGGAACAGTTACCGGCGGACTGATCAGCCGCGAGTCCGCGTTCGCCGGATAGTTGCCCCCGAGCACCGTGCCCGCGCACCTCGTCCCGCCGTGCGCCGAGGGTGGCCCCGAGGTCGGAGTGCCCGCCTCCCACTGCCCGCGCTCGGCCGACCAGCCACCGATGCCGTCCTCGAAC
>JAHFBX010000241.1:0-3654 GCA_023249815.1 Candidatus Eiseniibacteriota bacterium | reverse complement strand
GCCCCCGAGCACCGTGCCCGCGCACCTCGTCCCGCCGTGCGCCGAGGGTGGCCCCGAGGTCGGAGTGCCCGCCTCCCACTGCCCGCGCTCGGCCGACCAGCCACCGATGCCGTCCTCGAACCCCTCCGGCGACCACGCCTCCAGCGGCCCCTCCAGGATCTCCGCATCGTCCACGTACCAGCCCGTGGAGTTACCACCGCAGCAGTCGCTCTGAAAGTGGAACGCCACGCGCACCGTCTGGCCCGCGTACGCCGACAGGTCCTCCAGGTGCCGTGTCCACGCCCCGCCGACACCGGCCATCACCGGCGAGACCGTCGTCCACGTCACGCCATTGTCGGTCGAGACCTCCACGAACCCGCCGTCCCCGCTCGCGAACGAGAACCACTGCCAGAACGACAGCCACAGCTTGCCGCCCGCGGGTGAGGCCGCGAGCGCCAGCGGCGGACTGATCAGCCGCGAGTCCGCGTTCGCCGGATAGTCGCCCCCGAGCACCGTGCCCGCGCACCTCGTCCCGCCGTGCGCCGAGGGTGGCCCCGAGGTCGGAGTGCCCGCCTCCCACTGCCCGCGCTCGGCCGACCAGCCACCGATGCCGTCCTCGAACCCCTCCGGCGACCACGCCTCCAGCGGCCCCTCCAGGATCTCCGCATCGTCCACGTACCAGCCCGTGGAGTTACCACCGCAGCAGTCGCTCTGAAAGTGGAACGCCACGCGCACCGTCTGGCCCGCGTACGCCGACAGGTCCTCCAGGTGCCGTGTCCACGCCCCGCCGACACCGGCCATCACCGGCGAGACCGTCGTCCACGTCACGCCATTGTCGGTCGAGACCTCCACGAACCCGCCGTCCCCGCTCGCGAACGAGAACCACTGCCAGAACGACAGCCACAGCTTGCCGCCCGCGGGTGAGGCCGCGAGCGCCAGCGGCGGACTGATCAGCCGCGAGTCCGCGTTCGCCGGATAGTTGCCCCCGAGCACCGTGCCCGCGCACCTCGTCCCGCCGTGCGCCGAGGGTGGACCGGCAGTGGGAACGCCCACCTCCCAGACGTCGCCGGTGATCGTCCAGCCTCCGAGGCCGGATTCCCATGTCTCGCTCCAAGTGGCGGTCTGGGCAGAACCCACAGCAGATCCGGCGAGCAAGAATGCCAATGCCAGCGTGGCGATTCGCGAACAGCTGCGGCATTCGTGCCGCGTGACAGCCTTCGACTCATGTGTACTGGAATCCATGCGGCCCTCCTCGCCGGGGCGTGGGCAATGCACGCAGGCATGCGAACTCAGCGGCCAGAAGCGGGATCCTGCAGGCTGCCTTCCAGTGGCTGGCGAGCAAGGGAATCCTGGTGGATGAGACAGCCGTCCATGCGCAGTAGGACTCGAGCCGTTCATCGGCCCAGGGAATGGTCGCAGCAGGCGAAACGCTGGAGGCCGGGATAACCGCTCTGCGCGCACGGTGCGGCACTTCAACCACACGCGCGCGATGCTCAGAATAGGCTTATTCGGACCAACGGCCTACAGGAATGTCTCCCATTCGGGTCGAAGCCGATACATCCATGGGCTTTCTTGAACACCTCGCCGCCGATGGGCGCGATCATCGACGAGAGCCGCAGAAGGGCGCATGCCACTGCTCCGGCCAAGTTGGAATCCTGACCGAATGGTTGCGTGGTGTGACGCAGAACTTGTGAGCTGTGTACACACGACTGCTGGTTCAGTGTGCAGGGTGAATGGCAGCTCGCCGAGTCGCCTGGTTCCGGTTCCGGCGCTATTGGGCCTCCACCTTCGCGACCTCCCGCAGAAACTGTCCCGTGTGCGACGCCTCGCATGCGGCCACGGTTTCGGGCGGCCCCTCCACCACGAGCGTGCCACCCGCGTCGCCTCCGTCGGGCCCAAGGTCGACGACCCAGTCGCTGCAGCGGATGACGTCCGTGTTGTGCTCCACCAGGACGACGGTGTCGCCGCGGTGCGTGAGGTCGTCGAGCACGGCCACGAGCCGCTGCACGTCGGCCCAGTGGAGCCCCACGGTGGGTTCGTCGAGCACGTAGAGAGTCGGGCCGGCGCCCTTCTCCCCCAGCTCGCGCGCGATCTTCAACCGCTGCGCTTCACCGCCCGAGAGCTGGTTCGCGGGCTGACCGAGCCGCAGGTAACCCAACCCAACCTGGCGCAGCACGTGCAGCGACCGCGTGAATCGGGGCTCGCGCGCGAAGTGCTCGAACGCCTGGTCCACCGTCATGTCGAGCGCCTCCTTGATGTTGACGCCTCGCACGCGAACGTCCAGCACTTCGGGCTTGAACCGTGTCCCACCGCACACCTCGCACGGCACCGACAGATCGGCGAGGAAGTACATCTCGACCTGCACCCAGCCGGCGCCCTCGCAATGCTCGCAGCGCCCGCCCGCGGCGTTGAACGAGAACGCCCCGTCCTTCAAGCCGCGCGCCATCGCCGCCGGCGTGCGCGCGAACGTCTCGCGGAGCGCCGCGTAGGCGCCCATGTAGGTCACCGGGCAGCTCCGCGGCGTGCGGCCGATGGGTGACTGGTCCACGAGCGAGACACGCTTCAACTTCTCCAATCCGCGGACGGCGCGATGCGTGCCGACCGGGTCATCCTCTCGCCCCTCGAACCGCCTGAGCGCCGACCGGTACAGCACGTCCTCCACGAGACTGCTCTTGCCAGAGCCCGACACCCCGGTCACCGCGGTGATGCGCCCGAGCGGGAACCTGGCTGTGACGTCGCGCAGGTTGTGTTGCGTCGCGCCCTCCACGACGACGAATCCGTCCGGGCGCGCCTTGTGGCGGTCGCGGGTGACGCGCCGCTCGCCTGCCAGGTACTGGGCCGTGGCGGAGTCCCGCGCCACGGAGATGCCCGACGCCGGACCCGCGTAGAGCAGCCTGCCGCCCATCTCCCCCGCACCAGGGCCCAGGTCGGCCAGGTACTCGGCCGCGGCGATGACGAGTGGATCGTGCTCCACCACGACGACCGTATTGGAACGAGCGGTCAGCTCGCGCAGGATCTCGATCAACCGCTCGGTGTCGCGCGGGTGAAGCCCGGCCGTGGGCTCGTCCAGCACGTACAGCGTGTCCGCCAGGTTCGCGCCGAGCGCGTTCGCGAGCTCGATCCGCTGCGCCTCGCCGCCCGAGAGCGTGCGCGCCAGCCGGTCGAGTGTGAGGTAGCCCAGGTCCACGCGCAGTAGGAACAGGAGGCGCGACTCCACCTCGGCCATCGGAGCGCTGGCGATGGCGCGCTGGGTTTCGTCCAGCTCGAGCCCGGCCACGAACCGCGCCGTCTCGGCGACGGGGAGCGCGCACACCTCCGCGATGTTCTTGCCGCCGAGCGTGACGCGCAGCGCCTCGGGGCGGAGCCGCTTCCCGCCGCAGTCCGCGCATGGGCGCGGCATCTGGTAGCGCTTCACGACAAAACGGTTGCCAGCCTTGTAGGACTTCTGCTGCAGGCGCTCGAGGAACGGGATGACGCCGCGGAACTCCTTCCCGCCCTCGAGCAGCAGTTTCTTGTGGGCGAGCGACAGCTCCTCCCAGGGCTGGTCGAGCGGCACGCCCTTCTCCTGCGAGAGCTTCTGGAGCCGAGGCCACGTCACCGAGCGCCACGACCCGGCCCACGGCGCCAGCGCGCCCTGGCGGAGCGTCTTCGCGGGATCGGGCACGATCAACTCGG
>JAHFBX010000240.1 GCA_023249815.1 Candidatus Eiseniibacteriota bacterium | reverse complement strand
GGAGAAGGAATGCGACATCGCCGGTGATGGCACGATGATCGAGTCCACGCTGGTCGTGGCGGCGAAGGACATTCCGGCGCCTGCCATGAAGACGATCAAGAAGGTCGCGGGAAAGGCGACGCTCGGCCGGCTCGAATGGCTCGAGACGTTCTACGAGCTGGACGCCGGCAAGGTGGTGAAGCTCGAGAAGTCCGAGGTCCACTACGCCGCGGAAATGCATCGCGGTGGCCAGATGGCCGAGGTGTTCGTGGATCCGGCGGGCAAGATCACCGAAAAGCCCAAGTGGGCTCCCGCGCCAGCCGCGAAAGCGCCAACGTCGGGCAGTCCGTAGCGCGTCGGCGTCAAGAAAACCACGAGGCCCCGGTCCACTCGGGGCCTCGCGGCCTTTTGGGGGCCGTGCGGTGACGCGCCCCGTTCAATCGTCGTTCTCGTCGCCTGGGGCCGCCTCGCGCCGCAGGCCGAGCGCAAAACCGCTCCTCACGGGCGGCGGGGGTAGGGCGTCCGCGCCACGCACGCTCACCCACAGAATGCGGTTCAACACGTCGTACGGCACGACGTCGGCGATGGCGAAGTTCATCGCGTCGCTCTCGGCCTGGCCGAACGCGCCGGCCATGTTCAACTCGTTCACGTCGATCCGCGCCGGGCGGTGGCGATAGGGCGTCAGGTCCGGCGTGCGGCGGAAGATGCCGGTCATGCCGTCCGCGCGCGCATCGAACTGCGACATCGGCGGCATGCCGAACACGTCCTCGATGCACTTCAGGATGCTGCAGCTTGTGTAGAGCCTGCTATCCACGGTGCCGCGCTTCACGTACGGCCCCGCGGCGAGCGCGACGGTGCGATGGCCGTCCACGTGGTCCAACCCGTTCGCGGCGTCGTCCTCGATGACGAGGATCAGCGCGCCCTTCCAGTAACGGCTGTGGCTGATGCGCTCCACCATCTTCCCGAGCGCGAGATCGTTCTCGGCGACGTGTGCGCGTGGCGTCGGGCGGTCCTTGCACGTGCCCTCGGTGTGGTCGTTCGGGAGCCGGATGATCGAGAGCTGCGGCAGGCCGCCGTCGCGGTCGAAGCGGTCGAACTCCTCGAGCCACGCCTGGTAGCGGTCGAGGTCGGAATAGTGCGTGTCGTAGCCGCGATAGCGCGGCGCAACGTGATCCACTAGACCCTCGATTCCCGGCTTCACCGTGTCGGCCGGCGTCTCGCCGTTGAACACGAACTCGCCGTAGCTCCGGTACGTCACGCCGTGGCGCTTCGCCAGGTCCCACAGGTAGCCGTCGCGCGGGTAGGCCAGCGGGTTGCCGCCCTCGTGGTCGTAGATCTGGTTGTTCGGCTCGCCCTTGATGACGTAGTCGCTCGCGTAAGCACCCATGCCCCAGTTGTGGCCGTCCGCGCTGCCGTCGGAGTCGCAATACGTGTTGTCGAGCAGCACGAACTCGCGCGCGAGCGCGTGATGATTGGGCGTCACGTCGTCGCCGAACAGGCACAGCGACGAGTCGCCGAGACCCTGCGGCAGGTCGCCGAACACCTGATCGTACGAACGGTTTTCCTTGATGATGTAAAACACGTGCGTGATGGGGAGCTGCTTGGCGGCGCTCGGCCGCGGCTGCATGCGCGGCGAGTTCGCCGCCGCCTGTTGCGTGAGCCGCTCGAGCGTCCTGGCGTCAGGCTCCGGGATCAGCGACAGCGTGCCACGCGAGTTCGGGCTGTACGAAACGTACTGGCAGAATGAGCTGGTGTCGGTCTCGCCTCCCTTGCTCGGCGCCGAGCCCGCGCCCTTGCCGTTCGCGACCACGAGCATGTCGTGCCCGGGCCGCATGCGGGCCGCAGTGGGGTACCAACCCACGGGCAGGAAGCCGAGTGCTCGCGAATGCTCCGCGCGCTCCACGTCGAACACCGCGACATGATTGGCGCCCGCGTTCGCCACGTAGAGGCGGCCGCTCTCGTCGTCGAGCGCCAGGCCATTCGGCGTATCGCCCGCCGGCTCGCGCGGGTCGCGTGACGTTCGCAGCAGCTCGTTCACACGACCGCTCGCCAGGTCCGCCACCGAAACGCTGTTCTCGTTCGCGTTCGCCACGAACACGCGCGCGCCGTCCGCGGATTCTGCCAAGTCGGTGGGATGTTGGCCCACGGCGATTCTCCGCGTGACCTCGAGTGTCGTCGCATCCACCACGGTCAGCTCCGCGCGGCTCCACAGCGAGACGTAGATGCGCTTGCCGTCGTGCGAGACGAGGCAGGTGTAGGGCACGGCGCCCAGCGGTACGCGGCGGAGCATCCGCCGCTCGCGCGTGTCGAGCACGTTCAACGCCGAGTCGAGCCGCGAGACTACATAGAGCCGCTGCCCGGACTCGTCGGCGGAGAGGCCGGTGACCCAGATCGCGCCGGGGCCATAGTCGATCTTCTTCCCCTGCGGATACTGGCCGCCCGCCGACCATGGCGGACCTACGATGATGGTGTCGGCGGGCCCGGCGCGGCCGTCGCGGATGGGGAACAGCAGCACGCGATTCGTGTGACCCGCGGCGACCGCGAGCGTGCGGCCGCCCTCGATGAACGTGACGCCCAGCCAGGTCTCGGCAAGCGGCACGTTTTGCGTGTGCGTGCCGTGCTCGAGGTCCACGAGGTCCAGGCCCTTCGCGTGCCAGCCGCTGTGCGTCACTGCCGCGATCCGGCCATCAGGGCTCACGGCGAGCCCGAGCGGGAAGTCGCCGACCTTCACCTGCTTGCCCGCGGGGGAGACGAACCACCCATTCGGCAGCCGCACGCGATCGCGGCCGACGGGTCCGGGAACGGGACGCGGCGGGCGGGACGCGGCGTCAACCCACGCGGGCACGACGGTGACGCAGGCCCACGCCACCACGGTCACGATCAGCATGCGAAGCGGATGGCGGTGCATGGGGGCAGGGTAGAGGACTTTCGACGACTCGGCATCGGCGATCCGGTCGCTCGCAGGCGGGTCGGGTGTGATTGGCGCAGATGGCACCAGCGTGGCCATCGCCCCGCTCGCCAGGTCGGCGCACCCACGAGATCCGCTGCCGACGCATCCGCCGGCGCGACGTCCACGGGCGCAGCGATCTCGTCTGATCGGTCCGGCTGCGAAATTCGTGCTTGACACATCTACGGGCGCTGATCGGCGAGCAGCGCCAGTGCCTCCGAATCCGTGATCCAGCGCGCGGAGGATGCAGCCGGATGACTCATCAGGGCATGGGATCGAAAACTTGTCGCGTTGCCACGCTTGAATCGCCCTGCGCGCAAGCATGGCAGCCGAATTCCCGCATGATACAAGGAGTGTAGCCGCCGCCCCTCGGCGCCCGCCCCCGTCGAGGAGTCAGCCATGCCGAGCTACTCGCTCACGCATCTCGCGGACGCCGCAGTGCTCCGCGGTCTCACCACGCTCGTCGCCCAGGACCGTGCGACGACTGCCGCCCTGCTCGCGCATCTCGCCGAGGTGGACGCACGCAAGCTCTACCTGTCGGCGGCGTATCACTCGATGATGGCCTACTGCATCGGGGAGTTGAGGTTTTCCGAGGACTCCGCGGCCAAGCGAATCCAGGCGGCACGCGCCGCGCACCGCTGCCCGGCCCTGTTCACCGCCCTCGCTCAGGGCCGCCTGCACCTCGCGGCCACGGTGTTGCTGTCACCACACATCTCGCCAGACAACGCTCAAGAGCTGATCGAAGCCGCATCACACAAGACCAAGGCGGAGATCGAACGGCTGCTCGCCGAGCGCTCGCCCAAGCTGGAGATGCCGTCACAGGTCTGGTCAGTCGACCCGGCGCTGCCGACGGAATGTGCGCATGAACATGCCCCGGGGCATGTTGATGTGCAGGTCGCCGCTCCGACGCGGCTGGCCGATTCCGGTGCACGGGCCGGTGTATCGGCCTGCAGCGCAGAACGCTATGCGATCCGTGCCACGATCTCCCAAGCCGCACACGATGACCTGCGCCATGCGCAGGAGCTGCTGGCGCATCGGCCTCCCTCGGGCGATGTGGGCGAGGTCCTCGAGCGTGCGCTCCGCGTGCTCGTCGAAAAGCTCGAGCGCCGGAAGTTCGCCGCGACCACCCAGCCACGTGCGCCGCGCCCTTCGCGATCCCGCCAGCGCGGCCGCCATATCCCCGCGAACGTCCGCCGCGCCGTCTGGGAGCGCGACCGCGGCCAGTGCACGTTCGTGAGCGGTGCCGGCCGTCGCTGCGAGTCCCGCCGCTTCCTGGAGTTTGACCACGCCGAGCCGGTCGGGCGAGGCGGTGAGAGCAGCGTCGCTAACCTCCGCCTGCGCTGCCGAGCGCACAACCAGTTCATGGCCGAGCGCACGTATGGCGCGGAGTTCATGCGACAGAAGCGGGAGAAAGCCCGGGAACGCGCCGCCGAGCGCTCACGCGTGCGGGACTGCGAGACCGAGCTGGCACCCTGTCTCGAGCAGCTCGGCTATCGCAGGATCGAGATTCGCCGCGCGGCCGAGCACTGCGCGACACTGCCCGGTGTGTCGATCGAGCAGCGCGTGCGCGCCGCGATCCGCATCCTGAGCCCGGTGCGGCCGTCCCGGGTGCTGGTCGCCGCTCCGTCCAGCGCTCAGAGCCCCTTCACGGCCTCCACCAGCTTGGAGACCGCGCCCTTGGCGTCGCCGAACAGCATCGAGCAGCGCGGCTCGTAGTAGAGCTGGTTGTCGATGCCGGCGAAGCCCGGGTTCATGCTGCGCTTGATCACGATGACGTGCTGCGCCTTGTCGGCATCCAGGATGGGCATGCCGTAGATCGGGCTCGCCTTGTCGGTGCGCGCGGCGGGGTTCACCACGTCGTTGGCGCCGATCACCAGGGCTACGTCGGCGCGCTCGAACTCGGGATTGATCTGGTCCAGGTCGTAGAGCTGGTCGTAGGGCACATTGGCCTCGGCCAGCAACACGTTCATGTGACCGGGCATGCGCCCGGCGACGGGGTGGATGGCGTACTTCACGTCCACGCCCTTCTCGGTGAGCAGATCGGCGAGTTCGCGCACCGAGTGCTGCGCCTGCGCCACGGCCATGCCGTAGCCAGGCACCACGATCAGGCTCCGGATGTTCGCGAGCAGCACGGCCGCGTCGTCCACGCTCACCTCGCGGTAGTTCTTCGCCGCGCCGCCGCTGGCGGCCGCCGCACCGGCAGCGGGCGCCGAGCCGAAGCCTGCGAACAGCACGTTCCCGAGCGAGCGGTTCATGGCTTTGCACATGAGCATGGTCAGCAGCGTGCCCGAGGCGCCCACGAGCGTGCCGCTGATGATGAGCGCGTTGTTGTGGAGCACGAACCCGGTGGCCGCCACGGCGAGACCGGTGAACGAGTTCAAGAGCGAGATCACCACCGGCATGTCGGCGCCGCCGATGGGCATGACCATGAGCACGCCGAACGCGAGCGCCACGGCGAGCAGCGCATAGAACGCCGGCGC
>JAHFBX010000239.1 GCA_023249815.1 Candidatus Eiseniibacteriota bacterium | reverse complement strand
CAGACAAGGAGCGCAGCCCGGTCGCGACGCAGTCGTGTCTGGACGACACGTCGAGGAGCGACCGGGCTCCGCGACGCCGGATGGTGCGGTCTGGGCGTGTTCGCAGCAGCAGCTCATGAATAGTCCCCGCTAGGCCTGCTCGGGGTCGTAGGGCGTGCCGAGCGCGCGCGGCGGCGTGGCGCGCCCGATGAAGCCGACAAGGGCGAGCATGGTGACCGCGTAGGGCAGGGCCTGCAAGAGCGGGCTCGGGAAGCCGCTGCCCTGGAGCGCGATCTGCGCCGCCTCGGTGGCGCCGAACAACAGGCAGGCGGCCGCCGCCCCGGCGGGGTGCCACTTGCCCACGATCATCGCGGCAATTGCGATGTAGCCGCGACCGCCCGTCATGCCGTCGGTGAACGAGTGCTGCTCGCTCGCGAGCCATGCTCCCGCGAGCCCGGTGAGCGCGCCGCACGCCAGCACGCCCGCGACCCGGAGCCCGGTCACCGACAGGCCGAGCGCCGCGCTCGCCGCGGGCAGCTCGCCCGTGGCGCGCAGCCGCAGCCCGAACGGGGTGCGAAACAGGAGCGTCACGGTCACCGGAATGAGCAGCAGCGTGAGGACGAACAGCGGTGTGGCGAGCAGCGACCCGAGCGCAGGCAGCGACGCCAAAGGTCCCAGTGGCAGCTCGGGCAGTCCGGCCACGCGCGGCGAGTTGGAAGAGGAATGAAACACCGTCACCAGCACGAAGCGCGTGAGCCCGGCGGCCAGCAGGTTCAAGCCGATGCCGCACGTGATCTGGTCCGCTTTGAACACCACCGTGATGAGCGCGTGGAGGCCCGCCGTGGCCATGCCCGCGAGCACCGCGGAGAGGAGCGCCAGCCAGGGGTCGTGCAGGAACCAAGCGCCGAGCACGTAGGCGAGCGCGCCGTGCAGCATGATGCCCTCGAGCGCCAGGCACACGACGCCGCCGCGCTCGGAGAGCGAGCCGCCCATGGCCGCCAACGCGTAAGGCACCGTGATGCGCAGCGCCGCGGCGAGGAACAGCAGCGCGGGCAGGTCGTTCATGCCGCCCTCCGCCGGCGAGCGCGTTCGAGCAGCGCATAGGCCGCGATCGCGAACAGGATGACGAGCGCGCGCAGCACGTTCACGAGGTCGCTCGGCACGCGCTGGTTCACCACCAGGCCGCCATAGGCGAGCATGCCGAAGAACAGCGCAGCGGCGACCACGCCGAGCGGATGGTTGCGGCCGATCAACGCCACCGCGATGCCCATGAACCCGGCGCCCGCGGTGAAATCCAGTTCGAACCAGTGCTTGTAACCCAGCACGAAGCTCGTGCCGCCCAGCCCCGCGAGTGCTCCCGAGAGCGCGAACGCCTGCACCTGCGCGCGGCCGGTGCGCACGCCGGCGTACTCGGCAGCACCGGGGTTCAAGCCCAGCACACGCCATTCGAAGCCGGGCCGCGTGCGGAACAGGAACACGCCGAGACCCGCGGCGAGCCCCAGGCCGAGCACGAGCGTGAAGTTGGCAGGTGAGCCCTTGAGCCAGGGGAACACCGTGTCGAGCCGCGGGATCCACGCCGATGCTGCGACCGCTTGCGTGCGCACGGTGGCGGGCACGAACAGCGTGCGTCCCCACCACGCCACGAGCGCGAACGCGATGAAGTTGAGCATGATCGTGTTGATCACCTCGTGCGCTCCGAAGCGTGCCTTGAGCGCGCCCGGGATCGCGCCCCACGCCGCGCCCGCAAGGGCCGCGGCGAGCATGGCCGCGAGCAAGAGCAGCGGCCCCGGCAGCGACACGTGCGCGCCCACCAGCGCGGCCGCGAACCCGCCCAGATACATCTGGCCCTCGACCCCGACGTTGAAGAGCCCGGCGCGAAACGCCAGCGCCACCGCGAGCCCGGCGAACACGAGCGGCGTGGCCTTGAACAGCGTCTGGCCCACGCCGTAGCCCGTGCCCAGCGCCTGGCGGACGAGAAGGCCGTAGACCTCGATCGGCGACTGGCCCACTGCCGCGATCAACACCCCTCCCGCGACGAGCGAGAGCGCCACGGCGGCGAACGGCGCGAACACGGGGAGCGGCAGCGGCCGGCGCGGACTCATGCGCGCGGAGTCTCGGGCGGCAGCGCGCCAGGCTTCGGCGATCCCGCGGCAGGGATCGGCGAGTCCGTGAGCGTGGCGCGGCCGGTCATCCACAGGCCGAGCGTGCGCTCGTCGGTCTCCGCCGGCGTGGTCTCATGGACGATCCGCCCTCCGGTCAGGACCATGATGCGGTCGGCGAGCGCCAGGATCTCGGAGAGTTCGCTCGAGACGAGCAGCACGCCGAGGCCGGCGTCGCGCGCGGCGAGCAGTCGCCGGTGAAGCGCGTCCACCGAGCCCAAGTCGACGCCGCGCGTGGGGTGGGCGGCGATCAACGCGCGCGCGGGATGTCCGGTCACCGCCTGGGCACGGCCCAGTTCGCGCGCCGCCACGAGCTTCTGCTGATTGCCGCCCGAGAGCCGGCCCGCGAGCATGCCGGGGTCGGCGGGGCGCACGTCGAACGCGGCGAGCGGCGCACGGGCGCGCGCCTCGAGCGATGGGCCGCCGAGCCAGAACGCCGTCGCGCGTGGGTCCGCCGTGGCGACGGGCTCGCGCTGGCGGCCGAGCACGAGATTCTCCGCCGACGTCATCTCCGCCACCAGTCCGCGCCGCAACCGGTCGGCGGGCACGTGCGCGAGCCCGGCCTCGGTGCAGGCGCGCGCGCCGCGTCCCGTCACGTCCCGGCCCGAGACGCGCACATGGCCCGAGCGCACCGGCCGCAAGCCCGCGAGGCACTCCACGAGCTCGTGCTGACCATTGCCCTCGACGCCCGCCACGCCCACGATCTCGCCGGCGTGCACGGCGAGCGACACCCCTCGCACCGCGTTGAGGCCGCGCGCATCCTGCGCGACCAGGTCCACCGCCTCGAGCACGGGTTCGCCTGGCGAGCGGTTCGCGCGCGCGGCGAGCGGCGCCGGCACGTGCCCCACCATCAGCTCGGCCATGCGCTCGATCGAGAACTCGCGCGCCGGACCGCTACCCACGACACGACCCGCGCGCATCACCGTGACCCGGTCGGCGAGTGCCTTCACCTCCGCCAGCTTGTGCGTGATGAGCACGATGGCCGCGCCGCCCTCTCGCAACTCGCGCAGCACGCCGAACAGCTCGTCCACTTCCTGCGGCGTCAGCACGGCGGTGGGCTCGTCCAGGATGAGCACGCGCGACCCGCGGTAGAGGCACTTCAAGATCTCGACCCGTTGCTGCTCGCCCACGGACAGGTCCGCGACGCGCGCGCCGGGACGGATCGGCAGCCGATGGCGCTCGGCCAGTTCGGCGACGACGCGCTCGGCACGGGCCGGCGTGAACCGGCCGAGCGCAGTCGTGGCGCGGCCGGTCACCGGACCCGGCTCGCGGCCCAGCACGACGTTTTCCGCCACGGTCAGTGTGTCCACGAGCAGGAAGTGCTGATGCACCATGCCGAGCCCGAGGCGCATGGCGTCCGAGGGGGAGGCGATGCGCACCGGCTTCCCGTCCACCTCGATGACGCCGGAGTGCGGTGGGTGCAGGCCATAGAGCACCTTCATGAGCGTGCTCTTGCCGGCGCCGTTCTCGCCGACCAGCGCGCTGACCTCGCCGGCGAAGAGTTCGAGCGAGACCCGGTCGTTCGCGAGCACCAGGCCGAACCGGCGCGACACGTCGCGGAGCGACACGACGGGAACATCCGGGCGGTGCGGTGCGGAAGCCGGTGGCGCTGCGTCGGACGGCGACATGGGCGCGGGAGCCTACAGGGGTGGACGCCGACCGGGAAGCAAGTTCGCGCTTGGCCTGCGGGTCCACCGCGTGCGAGAGTCGGGCTTCATCGTCGTGTGACAGCCTTCCGATCGGAGGAACTCCCATGCCGCGTCCCTGGACCCCCATGCTCCGGCATGTCCCGCTCGCGGGCCTTGCCGCGTGCCTGGCGGGCTCCCCCGCGCTCGCGGGGTCGGTGCCGCCCCACGACCGGGTCGTCGTCGTCGTGCTCGAGAACAAGAGCTACGACCAGGTGCGGAACCAGCCCTACACGCTGGGCCTCCGGGCGCAGGGCGCCACGTTCACGAACTCGTTCGGCGTGACGCATCCCTCGCAGCCCAACTACATCGCGCTGTGGGCGGCGAGCCTGCTGGGCGTGACGAACAACAACTGCCCCGCGCCCGGCGCGCCGCTCGCGGCGGAGAACCTCGGCCACGCGTGTGAGGCGGCGGGGCTCCGCTGGCGCGCCTACAGCGAGAACCTCGCCGTGGCCGGCTCGGCGGCTTGCTCGTACGACGGCAGCGCATCGAGCGGCCTCTACACGCGAAAGCACGAGCCGTGGACGCAGTTCGGGAACCTGAACCACTTGAACGAGCGCCCGTACACCGATCTCGCCGTGGACATCGCCGCGAACAATCTGCCGAACCTCGTGTTCATCATCCCGAACAACTGCCACAACAGCCACAACAGCACGACACTCGGCTGCGGCGTGCCCGACGCCGACGCGTGGCTCGCCGCGAACCTGCCCGCGGTGCTGGCGGCGCTCGGGCCACGCGGCCTGCTCGTCCTCACCTGGGACGAGGATGACAGCTCCGCGAGCAACCACATCCTCACCGTGTTCGTGGGGCCGCTCGTGCTGCTCGGGGCCGAGTCGTCGCAGTTGATGACGCACTACACGCTGAACCGGATGATCTGCGAAGCGCTCGGCCTGGCGCCGTTCGCCGGCGGCGTGGGCGAGGCGTCGATCACGAACGTGTGGGACCTGAGCACGGTGGCGCGCGGCACGAGTTGGGGAAGGTTGAAGACCCTGTACCGGTGACGGCTTGGCACCGGCCGCACAGGGCGGTCGCGCTATAGTCGCTCCCCATGGTTCGGCCCCCGTCCCCCGCGCCGCGCGCGCGGTCGCCCTTCCCGTGGCTGCTGCTCGCCCTGGTGTTCGCGTGCTGGTGGCTGGGCGCGGGGACGCTGTGGCGATCGTCGCACTGGGCGCACTACACGTACCTGGCCGACGCGTTCCTGCACGGCCAGCTCCACCTCGTGCGCGTGCCGAACGACGCCGGCGACATGGCGGTGGTGGGGAACAAGCTCTACGTCGTGTTCGGGCCGTTCCCGGCGCTGCTGCTCATGCCCCTGGTGCCGCTGTTCGCGCGCGACACACCGGACGTGCTGGTGCTGGCGCTCACCGCGCTCGCCGGCGTGTGGGCGTTCCACGCGTTGCTCGCGAGCGTGCACGGCACGGGCGACCGCGTGCGCCTCGCGTGCGCCACGCTCACGTTCGCGCTCGGCACCGCGATGCACTACGGCGCGGCGATGGGGAACGTCTGGCTGCACGCGCAGATCACGGCCACGACACTGCAGATCTTCGCGCTGCTCGCCGCGGCGAACAGACGCGCGCTCGCCGCGGGCGTGTGCTTGGG
>JAHFBX010000238.1 GCA_023249815.1 Candidatus Eiseniibacteriota bacterium | reverse complement strand
TGCACCCAGGGAGGACTTCGAGGAGCCGCGCGAGAGCACCCTCGTCCCGCGTGAACCCGAGCGGCCCACGCGTGCTTTGGAAGCGCCGGTCGCGGAGCCCGAGCGTGCCGCTCCCGCAGCAACCGCTTCGTCGCCTCGCCCGATGAGTTTCGGTCGGGGACGGCGACGAGAGCCACTGCCTGGCGCCGCGTCGCCCACGGCCCCGGCCGCGGAGCTCGAGGAACCGACGGCGGAGCGGCTCGTGGACCCCTACGAGTCGAGCGAACTCCCCGCCGACGAACCGCCGGTGCGTGTCGTGGATGTGGCCGACGAGGCGGGCGCCCCGGAGACGGAACGCGAACGCGAGGCGCGCATCGAGGAGATGGAGCGCGCGCTCGAGAACTTCGGACGCCGGAGGAGCCCAGACTACGGTCGCCGCGGTCGTCGTCGTTGAACGCACCTTCCGCAACGGGTGGCCGAGCCGCTCCTGAACGCGCGTCGCGCCGCGAGCGAGGCGCTCGTTCGCGGCGCGGCGTGCTACGTTGGCGTGGCATGCGGATCCTACTGCTCACGCTCGCGCTGGCCGGGAGCGCCGTCGCGCAGACGCCGGCGGAGCGGCCCGCGCGTCCTCCCGGCGGGACCCGGTCGCGCGCCGTGCCCTCGGCCGTGGTGGCAGCACCTGCTCCGGCCGACACGAGCGGCGGCGCGTTCGCGAGCGAAGCCGCGCTTCGCAACTACCTGAACGCGCGCCTGCTCGAACAGGGGGGCAAGCTCAGCGAGGCGCTCGGCGAGTACTACCGCGCGTTGAGCTTAGACCCGGGCTCGGCCGACTTGCTCGTGCGTATCAGCCAGGTGTGCGCGCAACTCGGCGACCACGGGCGAGCGCTCGAGTTCGCCGAACGCGCGCTCGCACGCGATCCCAATGACTGGCGCGCGCTGTGGCTCCAGGGCGCTTCGCGCTTCAGCACCGGGCGCGCAGCCGAGGCGCTGGCGCCGCTCGAGCGCGCGTGCGAGCTGGATTCCACGCAGGTCGAGGTGCTTCGCACCACGGCGCGCGTGGCCGAGACGCTCGGTCGCGCCGACGCCGCCGAGCGCGCCTGGCGCCGGCTCGTGTGGGTGGACGAGGACGACGGCGAAGCGTGGTTCCAGATCGCCGCGGCCGAGGCGAGACGCGGAGAGTTCGAAGCGGCCCAGGCCTCGGTCCAGCGCGCGAACGAGCTGAATCCGGCTCGGCCCGGACTGCTGTTCCTCCGGGGCTGGGTCAAGGAGCGACTCGGCGACGTGAACGGCGCGATCGAGCTCTACCAGGGCCATCTCGAGGTGCACGTGGACGATGTGGGCACGCGGCGGCGGCTCGTGAGCCTGCTCGTACGCTCCGACCGCCTCGCGGAGGCGTACACGGAATCGAAGCGTGTGATGCAGGCGGACCCACGTGACGCCGAAGCACTTCAGGTTCACGCCGATCTCGCGTTCAAGACCAAGCACGTCAGCGAGGCCGAGCGCCTGGTGACGCAGCTTCGCTCGCGAAGTCCCGAGGACCCCGAGAACGTGGCGCGCGCTGTCGTCGTGCTGGCGCGGAACGGGCGCGGCCGCGAGGCGGCGCGCATCGCGGATCAGTGGGGGGTCGACCACCCACGCCACGTCGCAGGCCCGTTGCTCGCCGTGCGGGCGTGGTCCGCCGCCGGAGTGCCCGATTCGGCCGTCGCGCGCGCGCGCGCCGCCGTGGCGCTGGCGCCCGACTCCACCGAGCCGCGTCGATTGCTCGCGCGCACACTCCAGGACGCCGGGCGCTACGACCAGGCGGAACGCGAATGGATGTCGCTCCGCGAGCGCTTTCCTCGGGAACCCGGCTACGCGCTCGACCTGGGCGGCTGCCGTGAGCGTAGCGGGGACGTGGACGGCGCCGTCACGGCCGGCCGCGAGGCGCTGCGACTGGCGCCCGACTGGGCTCCCGCGCAGAACTTCCTCGGCTACATCCTCGCCGACCACGGCCGCGAGCTGTCCGAGGCGCGCCGGTTGATCGAGCGGGCGCTCGCGCAGGATCCGGTGAACGGAGCGTACGTGGACTCGTTCGGCTGGGTGCTCTACCGGCTGGGCCAGCTCACCGAGGCGCGCACCCAGCTCGAGCGCGCCGTCCGCCTCACGGACGGGGACGCCGTCGTCCGCGAGCACCTCGGCGACGTCTATCGCGACCTCCGCATGACCCCCCAGGCCCGCGAGCAGTACCAGCTCGGTGAGGCCGCCAGGGGCGAGAACCAGAAGCGGATCGCGGGGAAGCTCAAGGCGCTCCCCGAGCCGAAGTGACCACACAACTCTTTGTCTTGTGAGCATTTAGCCTCAGCTGGGACAATCGGTCGCGCGGCGCAGGTGGCCGCCGTTGGGTACTGGGAGCGAGGCTGGCAGAGGCCGACTGCCCCCGCAGCTCCTCACCGACCCTCCGCGCAACACGTTTCGTTTACATCTCTGGAACCTTCCGCCCGTGCCGGGGTATGCCCCGGTAAGTGAGGTCCCGCTTGGCCCCAGATCGAGATCCTCTCCCTCCGCAGGTCGTGAGCCTCTCCGACGAGGACCTCATGGGCCGGGTGGCCGAGGATGACGAACGAGCGTTCACCGAGATCGTGCGTCGGTTCCAGGGGCGGGTGGGCAACCTCATCAGTCGGGTGTTGAACGATCGGGAGAACGTGGACGACCTCACGCAGGAGGTGTTCGTCCGCGTCTTCGTGCACCGGCGCAACTATCGCCGCGGCTCGAAGCTCTCGACCTGGGTGTTCACCATCGCCGCGAACCTAGCCAAGAACGAGATCCGGCGGCGGGTGAGGCGCAGGAACTGGTTCTCGCTCGACGCGCTCACCGAGGTCTTGTCGGACAGCCTGCCGCAGCTCGCGGACCCGACCGAGGGTCGCGAAGCGAGGCTGGAACGGGAACAGCTGCAAGGGGCCGTCGGGCGCGCCATCGCGACGGTGCCCGAGAAGTACCGGCTGGCGCTGGTGTTGCGAGACATCGAGGGACTGGCCTACGAGGAGATCGCCGAAGTGCTGGGCCTCCCGGGCGGAACGGTGCGGTCACGCATCAATCGCGCTCGCGGGATGCTCCAGCGCAAGCTCCAACCGCTACTCCGAAAGCAGGATGCTCCATGAATCGATGTGACCAGGCGCGGCGCCTCTACGGCGCCTACTGGGATGACGAGGTGACACAGGCCGAGCGCGAATGGCTCGAGGCCCACTTCACCGCCTGCCCCGGCTGCCGCGCGCAGTACGAACAGCTCGCGCGCACGCTCGAGACCGTCGGTTCGCTGCCGCGCACCGAGGTGGCGCAGGATCTTCCTGAACGTGCGCTCGCGGCCGCGCGCCGCGCCGGCGCCGTGCCCGACCGCCTCGCGGTGGCCCCGGCCACGCCCGTGTGGGTCCCCGTCACCGCCGCCGCCGCGCTGCTCCTGGTGGTGTTCGGATTGCTGCTGCCGACGCTCGCGCCGATGTTCGGGCCGAGCGGCTCCGGCCTGCGCGCCACGCTCACCACGGACGAGGTCCGCGAGCCGCGGCTCGTCGCCTCGGCGGAGAGCCCGACCCCGGCCCGGCCCAGCGCGAGCCTCGCGGATTCGCTGTTCGACCACTCCGAGGACGTGGAGTTCATCCTCGATCCCGTCGTCCTTCACCGCGGCCGCGCGCAGTCGGCCTCTCGCCTGCCCGAGGGTGTGCAGGGCGAGCAGACGGTGATCTCCTTCTGAGGCGGATCGTGTCCTCCATCCCGTCCCACCGGCGCCCCGCTCGCGAGCGGAGGCTTCGACGCGTGGGCGGTGGTCTCGCGGCGGTGCTCGCCGCGCTCGCGCTGCTTGCCACGCCGGCGCTGTTCGCCGCGCGCGCGAACGCCCAGTCCACGCTGTCCGCGATCGAGGCGGACGTGGACCGCATCGCGCGCCGCGCCCGCCCGTGCGTGGTCACGGTGGTGGCGCAGCGAACGATCTCGCGCGCGGGCCAGCCGCGTCGCACGCACAATCGCGTCGGCTCGGGTGTCGCGGTGTCGGCGAACGGCGTGCTCACCACCGCGAGCGTCGTGATCGGCGCCGAGCACGTGTTCGTGGTGACCGAGAACCACTTGCAAGTCGAGGCCATCCTCGTGGGCATGGATCCGGTGCGGAACCTGGCGCTCCTCCGGCCCGAGGGGCTCGAGCTCTCCGCCCTGACGCTCGCGGGCAAGCCGGCGGCGAGCGGCGACTGGGTGATCGCGCTCGGCAACTCGTATCGCGGCGCGCCGACCCAGTCCGTGGGCACCGTGGCGCTGCGTTTCTCGGAGCCTGGCACGAGCCTGCTCCAGCTCACGAACGAGGTGCACCCGGGCAACAGCGGCGGCGCCGCGTTGAACTCGCACGGCGAGCTGTTGGGGCTGGTGCAGGGTGAGCTCGGGGCTCCGGAGGCGCCGGGGCAGCGCGAGCGCGCCGAGCGCCGCCCGGGCGGCATGAGCTTCGCGATCCCGGCCGATGACATCGCGCCGTTCCTGGATGCGCTCGCGAACGGCGGCCGCGTGCGCCACGGCATGTTCGGCGTCTCCACGCGTGGGGCGTTCGTGAACAGCTCGTCCAATCCCGGCGATCGCGTGCCGCTGGGCGCGCTGGTCGAGGCGGTGCAAGCGCGCGGTGCGGCGGCACGGTTGGGTTTGAAGAAGGGTGACCTGATCGTGGCGTTCAATGGCGAGCGCGTGGAGTACCCCGAGCAACTCGCGCGCTGGGTCGCGGTGGCCGGACCGGGTGCCACCGTGACGCTGGTGTGGGTGCGTGACGAGCTGCGCCACGAGGGCACGACACGGCTGGATGAGGCGCCGAGCGCGATCCCGTCGTGGATGAGCGTCGAGGCCTCGCCCGCGCTGTCCGCGGGCGCTGGCCCAAACGCAGACCGGAGCGCGCTCGAGACGCACCTGCGCGCGTCCGCACGCCGCCCGCTCGAACCGCGCGGCGGCGCCGACAGCACCGCGCACTAGCCGGGAGCAGGCCGGGGAGTCCGCGTGACACCCTCGTGTATGCTGCGGATGTGAGCCGCGACCTCTTCGTGTCATTCCCCGCCGAGTCCGCGCGCTCGCGCGTGCACATCGCTCGCGGCGCCCTGGCCCGACTTGGGAGCTTCGTACGCGAAGCCACCCGCGCCCGCCATGTGGCGCTCGTCACCGACTCCCACGTGGGCCGCTTGTACGGCGGCGTGGCCGCTCGCTCGCTCCGCGGTGCGGGCCTCGCCGTGCACGTGCTGCGCGTGCCGCGCGGGGAGGCGGCCAAGCGGCCGGGCGTGCTCGAGCGGCTGTGGGAGTCGCTCGCGGACGCCGGGCTCGGGCGCGACGCCGCGGTGGTGGCGCTCGGGGGTGGCAGCGTCTCGGACCTGGCCGGCTTCGCAGCTGCGACGTGGCTTCGCGGTGTCCCGTGGGTGGCGCTGCCCACGACACTCTTGGCACAGGTGGACGCGAGCGTCGGTTGC
>JAHFBX010000237.1 GCA_023249815.1 Candidatus Eiseniibacteriota bacterium | reverse complement strand
GAGAGCATGGCGTGCCCGAACGAGTGCGTGCTCGGCGCGGCGGTGGTGGCCACGAGTTCCTCCTTCGACGGTCAGGTTGAAGAGGCGCGACATGCATACGCTAGCCGAAGCGGGAAGGACTCGACACGCGAAACTCCCAGGCGCCGGCCGCAGCGAACGATGTTCGCCGCGCCGGCACGTCGCTTGACGTTCGGCGCTCGCGCCGGGAGCCTCCAAGGCCCATGCCCGAACTCCCCGAGGTCGAGACCGTCCGGCGCATGCTGGCCGAGGCGGTTCCCGGCCGGCGCGTCGCCCGCGCGAACGTTTCCGGGAAGCGCCTGCGCACCTCGTCGCTCGTCCGCCTGCCCACGCAGCTCCGCGCGCGAACGTTTGCGATGCCTCGGCGCATCGGCAAGTTCCTGCTCCTCGACCTGGACGGCGGCTTCACGCTCCTCTCCCACCTGGGCATGAGCGGCCGCTGGCTGTTCTGGCCTCCCGGCCGCAAGCCCGACGCGGCGCTCGAGCACGTGCATCTCAAGATCGCGTTCGCGGACGGCGCGGCGCTCTGGTTCCAGGACGTCCGCCGCTTCGGCATGCTTCGCGTCCTTCCCACGGCGAAGCTCGCGCGCGACGCCTCGCTCCGGCTCCTGGGCCCGGACCCGCTCGCGGAGCCACGCGACGGCGACGCGCTGCGCGCGGCGGCGCGCGGCTCGCGCACGTCCATCAAGGTGTGGCTGCTGGACCAGCGACGCATCGCGGGCCTCGGAAACATCTACGCGAGCGAGGTGTTGTTCCGCGCCGGTGTGGATCCTCGCCGGCGCGCGGGCGCGCTGGACGCCGAAGCATGGCGGCGAGTGGCGCGCGAGGTGCCCGCGGTGCTGGAGGAGAGCATCGCGCGCATGGGCACGACGTTCTCCAGCTATCGCACACTCTGGAACGAGCCGGGTCAGTACGGTGAGCAGCTGCTCGTCTACGACCGCGGAGGTGAACCCTGCCGGTCGTGCGGAACGCCCGTTCGTCGCATCGTCCAGGCCGGTCGCTCGACCTACTTCTGCCCCACCTGCCAGCGCGCCCGGCCCCGCCGGAGCTCACCGAGGCCGCGCTTGTCGAATCGCTGACGCCGGACTTGCGGATGGCTGGCATCTCGGCCCCCCCCTCGCCGCATCATGAGAGGAAGCATGAGCAGCTTCCTGCAGCCTCCAGTGAGCGCGACACCTGCGCCGATCGCGGGTGCTAGCGGGGTCAAGGTTTCCATTGAACCCGCTGGCGCCGGGGCCGTACCATGCGGCGTTTCCCACAGCCCTTCCGAGTCCGGCACCCACCCTATCGTCCAGAGCCGGGCCCCCGCTCTCACGGAGTTCGAACCCATGATGTTCAGCACGTTGGGCTTGCCCGCGCCGCTCGTCCAGGCGACGCGCGCGGCGGCCCTGAATGAACCCACGCCCATCCAGGCCAAGGCCATCCCGGTCATCCTGCAGGGCAATGACCTGATCGGTAACGCCCCGAGCGGCTCGGGCAAGACCGGCGCGTTCCTGCTGCCCATGTTCGCGCGACTGATCGACGGACCGCAGAAGCTGCGCGCCATCGTGATCACGCCGACGCGGGAACACGCGGCCCAGGTGGAGTCGCACGCACGCGACTTCGCGCGCTTCACCGAGCTGCGCGTGGCGCTCGCGCACAATGCCGCTCCCATCGCCGTGCAGGAGCGTGTGCTGCGCGATCCCGGCGTGGACGTGCTCGTGGCCACCGTGGACCGCCTGCTCGAGCTGCACGCGCGCAACTCGCTCGTGTTCGACGACATCGAGATCATGGTGCTGGACGAGGCCGACCGCATGGTGGACATGGGCCAGGCCGGAGATCTTCGCAAGCTCCTGAAGCTCCTGCCCGAGACGCGCCAGACGCTATTGTTCTCGGTGACCATGCCTGCCGAGCTGAACCGCCTCTCCAAGGAGGCGTTGATCGAGCCCGTCCGCGTGGATCTCACCACGCCGCAGCCCTCGCCTGGCATCACGCACGCCATCTACCCGGTGCCCAACTACCTGAAGATCGAGCTTCTCGACCGGCTGCTGTCGCGCTCGGGCGAGGTGCGCAGCACGATCGTGTTCACGCGCCAGCGCGAGGGCGCGGACCGCCTCGCTCGGCAGCTCGAGCGCCGTGGATACGCCGTGGCCACGCTGCACGAGCGGAAGAGCCAGACGGAACGCGAGCGCGCCATGGAGGACCTCAAGCGCGGCCGGCTGCAGATCGTGGTCACCACGGATCAGGCCGCGCGCGGGCTGGAACTCGCCGGGGTCGCGCACATCGTGAACTTCGACGTGCCGCCGTCGCCCGAGGACTACGTGCACCGCATCGGCCGTGCCGGCCGTCCCGACGCGACCGGCGACGCGTTCACGCTCATGGCGCCCGAGGAGCAGCGACACTTGGCGGGCATCGAGCGTTTCGTGGGCCGCGCCGTGCCACGCGTGCTGTTGCCCGACTTCAACTATGGCCTGAAGCCGAGCCAGCTCCAGCAGCAGGCGATCTACGACGACGAGCAGGCGCGCGCGCGCCGCGCGGCGATGGCCAAGATGGGCTTCGCGGTCGTGCGCCAGATGCCGACCACCGCGCACGGTGGATTCCGCCCGGTGAACGCGCAGGGCAAGCCGGTCTCGAAGCCCGCCGCGAAGACGCCGGCCAAGGTGGCGGCCCGCAGCGTGGCGACGTCAGTGAAGCCGCGCTCGAAGCAGCTCTCGCGGACGCGCGTCGCGGCGTCCGCGCGGAGCCTGCCCGCCTCGACCCGCGCCATGGCCGCGGCGCCGCGAATCGTCGTGAAGCCGCGGGCCAAGGCCACGGAGCGCGTCGTGGCGCGGACCGTGAAGCGCAAGAGCACGAACAAGAAGTAGCGCGCGCACCGCGCGGTGAGCTCGAACGGGCGCGCCCCTTCGCGGGCGCGCCTGATCGCTTTGCAGCTAGGCGCTGTCTGAGAACTCCGCGCGGACGCGCGGAGTTCTCAGACAGCGCCTAGGCCCGGCGCTCGACCAGCCGATCGCGGGCCAGCGTGAACGCCGCTTCGGCGGCCTGCGCGTCGGCCGGCGCGAGCGTCACCATGTCGGGACTGCCCCCGCCCTTGCCGCGCACGGCGGCCAACAGCTCGGGCACCCACACCTTCAAGTCGAGAGAGCTGTCCGCCCGGGGCCGCGCCAACACTACCGAGGGCTCGGGTGAACGCGTCGCGGACACCACCCACGGCGCGCCGGCCTCGAGGCACTGGAGCGCGAATGCGCGCGTCTCCTCGCGCGAGCGATCGTCGGCGAGCACGGCCACACCGCGCGGCGGGCTGCCCACCGCCTCGCGCGCCTCCGTCGCCAGCATGCGCAGCGACAGCGCCGCGAGCCGCTTGCGGAAGTCCTCGCGCTCCTCGAGTGCACGCTCCAGGTGAGCGATCAGCTCGCGCTCGCCACTGCTCCGGCGTTTCGCGGCCTCGAGCAGCTGCTCCGTTCGCCACGCATGATCGCGGAGCGCGCGGCGGCCGCACAGGAAGCCGAACCGGATGTGGCCGCGGATCTTCTCCCAGCCCACGATCTTGACGGCGCCCACCTCGCCCGTGCGCCGCGTGTGCGTCCCGCCGCACGCCGACCAGTCCCAGTCCGGCACCTCGACGACGCGGATGCGACCCGAGACCTGCGGCGGCTTCCGGAGCGGGAACCGCTTCACGCCCTCCGCGTCCGTCCAATGGAGCACGAGCTCGCGATCGTCCCACAGCACTTGGTTCGCGGCCTCCTCGACCGCCTGCACGGTGCGCCAATCCACGTCGGCGAGCCCCACCTCGATCACACTTCGCTCAGGCCCGAGCGTGCTCGAGAGCGTCGGCGCTTGGCGAAGCCGCTCGAGCGCCGCGGACAGGATGTGCTGCCCGGTGTGCTGCTGCATGTGGTCGAAGCGCCGCGCCCAGTCGATCTCGCAGTCGAGCGGACCCGCTTCACGAAATGACGGGGTGGCGGCGGACGCGGGCTCCACGACGTGCCACACACGCTCGGTGTCGTCCACCTGCACATCGAGCACGCGATCCCCGGCGATCGCGCCCTGGTCGCCCAGCTGCCCGCCGCTCTCGGGGTAGAACCACGTGGTTGCGAGTTCCACCGCCGGCCTTCCGGCGACCTCGCCCACCTCGGTCACCTCGCCCTTGAATCGGTGCGTGTAGCTGTCGTCGTAGTAGCGACGCTCTCCGGGCATGGCTCCTAGCAGCCCTTCCTTGCGTCCCGCTTCACGCCCCAGCGCTTGAGCATCCGCCACAGCGTGGTCCGCGACACGCCGAGCGTTCGCGCGGCGGCGGTGGCGTTCTCCTGGTGGCGCGAGAGGACGCGCAGCACGTGCTCTCGCGTGACCTCGTCCAGCGAGCGGAGGTCCGGGTCGCGCGGCGCGCGCGTGCGGCCGCCGCGGAAGGCGATTTCGTCGGCGGCCGGCACGCCTTCCACCGTGCCGCGCGTGAGGAGGCGCGGCGTGCGCACCGAGGCCGGCAGGTCCGCGGGCCCGAGCCATGCGCCCTCCGACACCGACACCGCGTGCTCGATGGCGTTCTCCAGCTCGCGCACGTTCCCCGGCCAATCATGGCGGACCAGGAGCGCCATGGCGTCGGGCGTGAACCGGAGCCCCTTCCGCCCCATGCGCTCCGCGGCGCGGTCCAGGAAGTAGGACGCGAGCAGTCCGAGGTCGCCCGCGCGCTCGCGAAGCGCCGGCAGCTCGATCTGCACGACGTTCAGCCGGTAGTAGAGGTCCGCTCGCAAGCGGCCGTCGGCCACGAGCGCCTGGAGATCACGATGGGTCGCGGCGACGACGCGAACGTCCACGAGGCGCGGCGTGTTCTCGCCGAGGCGGCGCACCTCGCTGTTCTCGAGCGTGCGCAGCAGCCGCACCTGCGTCGGGAGCGGCATGTCGCCGATCTCGTCCAGGAACAGCGTGCCGTGGTGCGCCTCCTCGACCAGGCCCGGCCGGTCGTTCGTGGCGCCCGTGAACGCGCCTTTCGCGTAGCCGAAGAGTTCGCTCTCGATCAGCGATTCGGGGAGTGCCGCGACGTTGACGGGCACGAACGGCCCCTGCGCGCGGCGCGAGAGCACGTGGATCGAACGCGCGACCAGCTCCTTCCCCGTGCCGCTCTCGCCCAGGATCAGCACCGTGCTGTCGGTGGGCGCCACGCGTGCGACCAATCGGAGGAGGCGCTGCATCCGTGGGCTCGCTCCGACGATCGGCGAGAGCGGGACTTCAGTCGGCGCGGGACGCGGGACGCGCGAAGCTCCGCCAGAGCCCGTGCCCGTTCGGGTCCGGATGGTGCTCACCGGAGAGGCCGCTCAGGGCGAGGCTGCGCACGCTCAGGAGTTCGCGTCACTGTTTCAAGATGACACGCCCGGACTCCCGACTCAACCGGCGTATCAGGGCTCCGAGACGTCGGCGGGGCGAGTGCCCTCCACCAGCCTCAACCTCGGGCC
>JAHFBX010000023.1 GCA_023249815.1 Candidatus Eiseniibacteriota bacterium | reverse complement strand
ACTTCGAGATCTTCCAGACGACGGGCGACAACCCGGTCGACACGCTGGCCGCGACGCCGTCCTCGGGCGACATCGTGATCCCGGCGGGTCAGATCAGCACGATCCTGGGGGGTGTGTCGGGACACGTGCGTCTCGCGTTCCGCTGCAAGACGAACCGCGGCTTCGCGGATTCGGATGCCCAATCGTCCGGTTACATGTCCCGCGGTCGCGGTGCCGTGCAGATCGACGACGTCACGATCGACACGGGCGCTGGCCCGGCGGTGATCGGGGACTTCGAGTCGGCGGAGCAGGGCGGAGCGAACGCGATCGACAACCGCTTCCCGCTGCCGCCGGCGCTCCAGGTCACGGACGTGTGGCGCTCCACCGGCAAGCCGCCGGGCGAGTACATGCACGTCGAGCCGCTGTCGAACCTCACGTACAACGATTTGTGCGGGCCGCCCAACTCGCCGACTCGCAGCTGCAACATGGACGGCCTGGTGGTCACGGTGGGCAACCACGACGACGGCGAACGCGCCGCGGACTCGAGATTCGCGGCATTCCGCGAAGTGTCCCACTTGCTGGTTTCGCCAACGATCAACCTGGTCGGCGGGCCCGGCGGAACCCAGAATTCAATGGGGATCTCGTCCAGCATCGCGAACGCCAGCGACGACTGGATCATCTACTACGACATGTACGCCGGAATGTTCAACCTGTCCTTCAGCGGGAATTCATGGGTGGTAGGTCACCAGAGCTATCCAGGGCAGCAGCCGAACGGCGCCGAGTGCTGGGGCCAGCCCTGCTTCTGTGGCTGCATCTTCTTCAATCCCGAGCCCCAGTGCTTCTCGGACCTCGAGGGCGTACAGGACAATGCGACACCATTCCGCACGTCGCGGGCCACCGGCATTCCGGACTCGGTTCGGATCCACTTCAACCACCAGCAGCAGTGTTTCCGGTTCGCGATCACGCTCGGCTGCAACTCGAACGAGGGGGGCTATTTCGACAACTTCTCGCTCGCCTTCGTGGACCTGCCCGGCGTGCCGGGTCAGGCGAGCGCCAGCTCGACGGTGTCGCTTGGCGCTGTGTCCGCAGACATCTGGCAGTTCGTGAACGACACGTTCCCGGCCAACGAGACGGCCGGTCTGCCCGGCACCGCCGCATTCGACACCACCACCGCCAGGATCCGCACGGGCATGAACAACGCACAGGCCACAGGCACCGCGCTCCGGTTCGACATCCCCGGCGACTCGACATGCGTCGTCGCCGCGAATGCGACCTTGGGCTCGGCGGATGACCCGGCGCTTGTGACGGTGCGCGCGGATCTCGTGTTCCGCATCCTCCCCGGCCCAGGCAACTACCAGATCGCGGCCGGTCGCAGCATGGTCCCGGGCGGTAGCTCGGTCTCGGGTCTGCTGCTGCAGGTTCCCACGAACCAGGAGGCGACCGCGGTTTCCGGCGACGCTTCGTTCTGGGGCCAGTACATGGCGGATCCGGGCCTGGTCTCGGCCGGAACGCACAGCGGCCCCGGCGGCTGGGATCCGCTGACCTGGAACAGTTGTCGCATGGACACGGTCCAGCTCAACATCTTCCCGGTCGGCGGGTCCGTGCCCACGGGTACCGGCCTCTTCTCCAGCAGGTACATGACGACGATCCACGAGAGCGATCCGAAGTTCACCGCGCTGGGGGTCGACACGTTCAAGTGCCTCGTGATCGACACGACGAAGGCCGCCGCCACGAACACCGGCACCGGTGGCACGAACAACGTGGCTTGCGACGGCACCGTGCCGACGTGGCTCACGACGGTTCCGCAGTCGCGCACGGGCTGGGATGGCCTCGCCACCACGAAGGAGTTCAGCAAGATCATCCCCGATGGGCTGCTCACGCCCGGTGCCCACGTGCAGTACTTCGTGCGCAAGTCGCACGCGATCGATCCGTTCCTGAACTACGCCACGATGCCGGACACGAACTTCATCACGCCGCAGACGCGTGAAGGTTCGACGGACCAGCACCGCTGGCAGCAGTTCGGCGTGCTCCCGGACCGCTGGAAGAACGCGGCGTTCGGGGGCGCCGGAATGGCGTGCATGCTGTACGTGGACCTGAACGACCGTCGTGGCAACGAGGGGCGGTTCGTGGGAGTGATGGACTCCATGTGCTACACGTCGCAGAGCAAATTCGGCGCGCACAATGGCTGGCATGCGCCAGGCACTACCAACATCAGTGGTCTGGACGTGCGCACCGACATGTCGGTCGCCGTCAGCAACAAGAACTCGCAGCCCGGCACGACGTGGGACATGTATGGTGTGAAGGCGTCGGAATCACTCACCACGAGCGCCGGCGGCATAGGAAGCCGGCTCGCGAACCGAGCCAACATGGGATACGCCGTGGGCCGAGAGTCGCGCCAAGGGCCCACGCCCGAGATGCTGCGCGCCTACTATCGCGTCGTGACGCTGCTCTCGGGCGACCTCAACTCGGGCATCCTCGGGCCATTCTTGAATCGCAGCCAGAACGACATCGCGTTGCTGAACGACTTCCTCACCGCCGCGGGAGGAACGGCGCAGCCGCGCGGCATCTTCATCCAGGGGGACGGTTTCGCTCAGTCGGAAAAGGCGACCGGTGGCATCGACCCGAACCACACCAATTTCCTCACAGACAAACTGGGGTTGGTGTTCCGAAACGCCTCCTATCTGTCGATCTCCGGCGCCGAGCAGAACTGTGTCGACCTGCTCGCGACCTCTGCCATCAGCCCGGTTGCCAGCGTGTATGGCGTCGCCACGTCCTGCCAATGGAGCAACGACGTATTCCAACGGAACCCCGCGCTCCCAGAGGCCGTCGACGGGGCGTACTATGAGAATGTGGGTGCGCAGGGGCCCTACGTGTCGGATGTGGTCAAGACGGCAGTGCCGCTACGCAACTGGGTTGCGGCGACGAGCGGTGTCGACATCGAACACCTGTTCAGTCGGTATTGCGACACCGACGGCGGCCGTCTCGCCTACTACTACTACATGCTGAGCAAGGTATTCGGGAACATCTGCGTGATCACGACGGCCCCATGCCCCGTGCTCGACGTGCCGGGCTCGGGCCACATCGGCACGCTCATCGACTTCATGAAAGTCGGCGACGCAGTCATGCGCCGCGGAGGATCCACCGTCCGCCTCGGCGTCGCGCACGCGGGCCGCGTGCGCGTGCGGATCTACGACGTGGCCGGGCGCCTCGTGCGCGTGCTGGCGGACCGGGAGTTCCCGGCCGGCGAGCACACGCTCACGTGGGACGGCGCGGACGACGACGGGCGCAAGGTGCCGCGCGGCGTGTTCTTCGTGAACAGCAGCAACCAGCCCGAATCGCGCCGGATCATGGTGCTGAACCGGTAGTCGCAGACGCAGTCGGCGGAGGGTGAAAGGGCAAGGAGTGAACCACCGACCCCTGCGAGTCGTACAGATACGAATCAACACCGTCGCGAGGGATCCCATGCACTCACGCTCGCGCTCGCGTCTCATGATCGCGTTGCTCGCGCTCGCGCTCGCCGAGCTCTTGGCCTGCGCTTCGCTGGCGTATTCGCAAGAGCCCGACCAGCCCTACGGTGAGAGGCTGCGGACCGGAGCGGAAGTGAGAGCGCTGCTCGCCTCGCGAGCGACCCGTCTCGGGACGTCAGCGGGTGCCGACCCGGACACGGTCTACATCGGCAAGTCGTTCTCGAATCACACCGCTGCGGACAACTACTGGAACCTCTACGCCGGCACCTATCGCCCGGGCACGAACGACGCCAGCAACACCATGTGGGACTGGGACAACACCGCCGGCCTCCAGGCGCCCGACTCGCTTCAGGGGTGGTGGCCATACGAGCGCGAGTACTTCATCTCCGGCGGGCTGACGTTGCCGGACGATCAGCGGCCATGGTGGTGCCTCGACCGCGGGAACGTGGGCAACTACGTCATGGCCGCGGGCAGCAGCGCCAAGCGAACATTCGGTGTCGTGGGCTACTGGCACGACGATCCGGGCCGGAACGCCGGGAACGCGGTGCTCTGGTCGCCGCTCTCGGGAGCGCGTTCGGCGTGGTGCGGCATGCGCCAACACGGTGATCTCACCGTCCAAGACCTGGTGACCGGCAACTACTACTCCGGCGAGGCCGTCTCGATGTACGGGGAATCGAGCATCGGCCAGCAGGGCATCAAACGATTGCCGGGCTATCTCGACCAGATGGACCAGATGCTCTATCGAGACATCGCCGTGGCCCCCGGCCAGGCGCTCGCCGTGTCGTTCCTGTATCGCACGCGCATGTCGACGAGCATCGGCACGGCGGCGGCCACGCGTACCGGCTGGTTCCATGGCGATCCGCTCGCCGTGACGGCCGGCAACTTCATCTCGAGTTCGGCGGCAGGTGCGACCGCGCCGCAGGACTCGTTCATGGTGTACGTGGGCGCTCCGGTCGACGACGCGGCTTGCGTGTACTCGGACGGGGTGACCCGTGCGGTGTACGACAAGCAGCGCCGCTGGTTCTCGGAAGTGCTGAAGGTGTTCGGAGCAGGCAACAACTACTTCGAGATCTTCCTGCGCGCCGGGGACGACCCGACCGACACGCTCGCCGCCACGCCGTCCGCGAGCGTCACCGTGCCGTCCACGATCGTCGACAACGTGCTCGCGTCCTCGCCCAATGGAGTCGTGCGTTTGGTCTTTCGCGTGAAGACCAATCGCGGCTTCTCCGACGCGGACACCAAGTCATCCGGATACTCCTCGTTTGCACGGGGCGCGGTGGTGCTCGATGACGTGACGATCGACCGCGGCGCTGGGCCCGAGCTCGTCGGGGATTTCGAGACACCGCAACAGGGCGGCATGAATGCCATCGACAACCGTTTCCCGCTGCCTCCTGCGCTCCAATCGACTGACGTGTGGCGCAGCACGGGCAAACCGCTACCGGCCTACGCGCATATCGAGGCGCTCTCCGGGCTCAGCTACGAGGATCTCTGCGGTCCCCCTGGCTCCCCGGCACGCCGCTGCAACCTGACCGGGAACGTGAGCATCGCGGCGAACCACGACGTCGGAGAGGCATTCGGCGACGCGCGGTTCACGGCGCTCCGCGAGGCGCGGACGTTCAACATGTCGCCCACGATCAACCTGATGGGCGGCGCTGGCGGAACGCCGAACTCGCAAGGAATCACCACGTCCATCGCCCACGTGAGCGATGACTACGTGCTCTGGTATGACCTCTACTGGGGATTTCCGACCCTGACTTTTAGTGGCATGACGTGGAACTTCGGCTATCAAGCCTACCCGTCGATCCAGACGGGGAACGGGGCGAAGTCCTGGAGCGACAGGCACTACTACTCGGGCACGATTTCGACTACAGGGCCGGCATGCTTCTACGACTTCGAGGGATTCGCTGGCAACGGCATGCCCATCACGACCTCGAACCCCAGCGGTATGCCGGATTCGCTGCGTCTTCTGATTGGAGCGGAGTCGCAGTGCTTCCGATTCGGTGTCACGCTCGGGTGCAACTCGACCGCTGGCGCCTACTTCGACAACATCGCGCTCGCGTTCGTGGACCTGCCCGGGGTGCCGGGGCAGGCGAATGCCAGCTCGACCGTGTCGCTGGGCAGCGTGACCTCGGACATCTGGCAGCTGGTGAACGACACGTTCCCGGCGAACGAGACAGCCGGGCTGCCCGGGACCGCCGCGTTCGACACCACCACCGGCAAGATCCGCACGGGCTTCAACATCGCGCAAGGCACGGGCAACACGCTCCGGTTCGACATTCCTGGAGACTCGACGGTCATCCCCGCCGCCAACGCCACGGTGAGCACGCCCGACAACCCGGTGCTCACCACCGTGCGGACGGACCTCGTGTTCCGAATCCTGCCGGGCCCGGGTAACTACCAGATCGCGGCGGGCCGCAGCATGGCCCCCGGCGGCAATGCTGTCTCGGGTGTGCTGCTGCAGGTTCCCACGAATCAGGCGGCGACCGCGGTCTCGGGCGACGCTTCGTTCTGGGGCCAGTACATGGCGGATCCGGGCCTGGTCTCGGCGGGCACGCACAGCGGTCCCGGCGGCTGGGATCCGCTGACGTGGAACAGCTGCCGCATGGACACGGCCCAGCTGAACATTTTCCCAGTCGGCTTCCTCGTCAGTACAGGGCTCTCCGCCGGCAGATACATGACGACGATCCACGAGAGCGATCCCAAGTTCGCGACGCTGGGTGTGAACAAGTTCAAGTGCCTTACAGTGGACACGACGAAGTCGGCGTCCACGAACACCGGTCCCGGTGGCGGCAACAATGTGGTCTGCGACGGCACGGTGCCGGCGTGGCTCACGACGGTTCCGCAGTCGCGCACCGGTTACGACGGCAGCAACACCACGAAGGAGTTCACGAAGATCATCCCGGACGGGTTGCTCACGCCGGGTTCGCACGTGCAGTACTTCGTGCGCAAGTCGCACTCCATCGATCCGCTCCTGAACTATGTCATGATGCCGGACACGAACTTGATCACGCCGCAGTCTCGCGAGGGTTCGACGGACCAACACCGCTGGCAGCAGTTCTCGGTGCTGCCGGACCGCTGGAAGAACGCAGCGTTCGGTGGTGCCGGCATGGCGTGCATGCTGTACGTGGACTACAACGACCGTCGGGGCAACGAGGGACGGTTCGTGGCGGTGATGGACTCGCTGGGGGCGACCGCGGCGGCCAAGTACGGCGTGCACAACGGCTGGCACGCGCCGGGCACCACCAACATCAACAATCTCGACGTGCGCACGAACATGTCGGTAGCGGTGAGCAACAAGAACTCGCAGCCTGGCACGACGTGGGACATGTACGGTGTCAAGGCGGCCGAATTGTTCAACACGAGCGCCGGCCAGCTCGGAAGCCGTCTGGCCAATCGCACGGGCATGGGTTTCGCGGCCGGTCGCTAATCCCGCCAGGGACCCACACCCGAGATGCTGCGGGCCTACTACCGCATCGTGGCGATCCTCACGGGTGACCTGACGGAGGGCGTCTTCGGGCCGTTCACGAACCGCAGTCAGAACGACATCGCATTACTGAACGACTACCTCACGGCCGCGGGCGGCACCGCGCGGCCGCGCGGCCTGTTCATCCAGGGCGACGGCTTTGGGCAGTCCGAGACCGCGGCCGGGCTTGTGGACCCCAGCCATACGCAATTCCTCGCGGACAAGCTTGGACTCACGCTACGAAGCGCCGCCTATCGGAATCTCTCCGGACAAAGCGCCGACTGCGCCGACCTGCTCACGTTCAGCGCGCTCACGCCAGCGGCCGACATCTTCGGCGTCACCAGCTCGTGCGACTTCTCGAACGACGTCTGGAACACGAACCCCGCTGTCCCCGAGGCGGTCGCGGGAGCGGTGTACGAGAACGTGGGCTCGAACGGGCCCTACATCTCGGACGTCGTCAAGAGCGCAGTGCCGGCCAGGAACTGGGTGGCGGTCACGAGCGGCTATGACATCGAGCACCTGTTCAGTCGCTACTGCGACACCACCGGCGGTCGGCTCGCGTACTACTACTACATGCTCAACCACGTGTTCGGAACCATCTGCCAGACCACCGGCGCGACGGTGAGCGTGTTCGATACACCGGGGGGTGCGCGCGGCCGTGACTTCGTGGACTTCATGAGGATCGGCGACGCCGTCATGCGCCATGGCGTCTCGACGGTCCGCCTTGGGATCGCCCACACGGGCCGCACACAGATCGGCATCTACGACGTCGCAGGTCGCAAGCTGCGGACGCTCGCCGACAGAATCTTCCCGGCGGGCGAGCACACGCTCACATGGGACGGCACCGACGATGCCGGCCGCGCGGTCCCCCGCGGCGTCTACTTCGTCCGCAGCACCAACCAGCCAGGAGCCTGCCGCATCATCGTCCTGAACCGCTGAGCACTCGCGCCCTACTGCTTCTTGTAAGCCGGATGCGGCGGACGCATCACCGGATGCAGCTTCAGCTGTTCCATCGTCCAGTCGATCGCCCGCTCGAGCTGCAGGTCACGGCCGTCCACGCCCGACTCCGGGGTGTTCTCCACTTCGATGTCGGGATCCACTCCGTGGTTCTCGATCATCCACTTGCCGTCCGTGCCATAGATGCCAAAGTCCGGCATCGTCACGCTGCCGCCGTCCACGAGCGGGAGGTCGTGCGAGATGCCCACCAGACCGCCCCACGTGCGCTTGCCGATGATCGGTCCCACGCCCTGCTGCCGGAAGTAGAACGGGAAGCAGTCTCCGCCCGAACCCGCGTACTCGTTCGCGAGGATGCACTTCGGGCCGTCGATGCTCTGACTCGGCGTACGAAATGATTCACCGTCCCGGCTCGACCAGTAGGTCCACGTCTTGCGCATCAGGCGTTCGACGAAGAAGTCCGGAATGAACCCGCCGCCGTTGAAGCGCTCGTCCACGATGATGCCGTCGCGGTCCACCTGCGGATAGAACCCCTTGCTGAATTCCTGGATGCCGCCGACTGCGGTGTTCGGGACGTGGATGTACGCGACGCGGCCGCCGGTCGCCTTGCGCACGCGCTCGCGATTCGAGTTCACCCACGCCGTGTAGCGCAGCGTCGCCTCGCTCGCGACCGGCTTCACGGTGATCGTGCGCGGGTGAGCGTCGTTCGCGCTCGAACCGAGCTGGAGCGTGGTCTGCTTGTCCACGGTGCCCACGAACGCCTCGTACACGTTCTCAGGCGCGCGAACCGGCCGACCATTCACCGCCAGCAGGAAGTCGCCTTCACGCACGGCCAGGCCGGGTTCGCCGAGCGGCGCCGGAACGGTCGAATTCCAGTCCCGGTCGCGGAGGATGCGGGCGAGGCGGTAGCGCCCGCTCGCCGAGTCCAGCGACCAGTCCACGCCCAGCAGTCCCGCGCCCACGCGTGTCAGCTTCGGCATGTCGCCGCCGCTCACGTACGTATGTGACGTCGCGAGCTCACCGATGAGTTCGCCGAGGAGATAGTTGAGATCCGCGCGATGCGCGACGAACGGCACGAGTTGGCGATAGCGTTCGCCCACCGCCTTCCAGTCGAGCCCTCCCATGGCGGGGTCGTAGTAAAAGTCGCGTTCCAGCCGCCACGCCTCGTTGAACATCTGCAGCCACTCTTCTCGCGGCTCCACCCAGGCCATCATGTCGTCGACGGCGAGTTTCCCGTCGCCCACCTTCTTGCCCTCGGCGAGGTCCACGATGCCGAGCGTGCCCTCCTTTCGATAGAGCAGCTTGCCGCCGTCCTTGGAGAGCGCCAGCGTTGCGTCCACGCCCGGGAGGACGGTCTTCTCCTCGCGTTTCTCGAGGTCATAGTAGTGAATGCTGACCGGCGAGCTGGAGTCCTCGTCGGGTGACTCGTCGCGGGACATGAACACGACCTTCCCCTTGACGCCGATCACGATCGGATAACGTCCCGCCTCCACCGGCAGTTCGGCGACACGCCGCCCGAGCCCCTCGAGATCGATGCGTGTGGCCTCGTCGCCCTTGCCCTTCTCCGGCTTGGCGTCCTTACTCTTCTCGTCGTCCTTCGCCGCGACTTCGCCGGACTCCTCGTCACTCTCGGGGCCCACGGGTGACGCGAGCGTGTCGCGCAGCGTCATCGCGTAGAGCTTGTCCGTCGCGCTGAACGTCATGTTCAGTTCGAAGCCGCCGAACTCGGGGCGGAACGTGCGGCGCGACACGAAGTAGAGGTAACGGCCGTCCGGATCGAACGAGGGCGAGGAGTCGTCGGTCATGCCATCCGTGATCGCGGCGGATCGTCCCGTCGCGAGCGAGTGCAGCCACAACACGTTGAAGCCGGCGCCCGTGGACTTCGCGTACGCGATCCAGCGAGAATCCGGCGCCCACGCGTACTGGCGGATCTCGGCGAACTCGTTCTTGTCCACCTGCGTGACACGCCCGCTCGCGACGTCACACCAGTGGAGGCGGCCGGTCTTGTCCGAGAACGCGAGCTTCTTGGAGTCGGGTGACCACACAGGCGCATACCGGAACATGCCGGGCTCGCGCGTGACCTGGCGGGCGGCGGCATGGCCGTCGGCCGGCAGCACGTGCAGCTGGTATTCGCCGCTCGCGTCCGACAGGTACGCGATCCACTTGCCGTCGGGCGACCACACGGGGTCCCGCTCGCGCGCACCGGGTGTGTTCGTGAGCGCGCGCACGTCGCCTTTCTCGGCGGGCATGCTGAACAGCTCGCCGCGCGCCTCGATCACCGCGCGCTTGCCGGAAGGGGACAGGTCCATGCCTCGCATCCACGCGGACACGGGGCGATAGCTGGCGCGGGTGGCGGGCTTGTCGTCCGGCACCTGCACCGAGAGCTTGTGCATCGTCTCCGACGGCAGGTCCAACACGTACAGCCAGCCGCCGTTCTCGAACACGATCGCGTCCGAACCCACGCTCGGCCAGCGCACGTCGTAGTCTCCGAACGTGGTCACCTGCCGATGCGTGTGCTTGTCGAGGTCATACGCCCACAGGTTCGCGGTCTTGGCCCCGCGATCCGAGCAGTAATAGACGGTGCGGCCATGGAACATCGGCCACTCGTCCGGGCCTTCCCAGTCCGCCGTGATGTTCTGGGAACGATTCGCCTGGAAGTCGTACACCCAGATGTTGGGCGCGTTGCCACCGCGATACCGCTTCCACGTGCGGCGGTCGTACGAAGGCGAGACGAACGCGAGCAGGTTCGCGTCGGCCGACCAGCTCGCGTAACCGGCGGTGGGGAGCGGCAGCATCTGCTCGAAGCCGCCCGCGGCCGCGATACGGAAGAATCGGTCGTAGCGCTGGATGTTCGAGGCGCGCGCCGAACGGAACAGCACGCTCTTGCCGTCCGGGTACCACTCGGACACCTGGTCGATGCCAGGATGAAACGTGAGCCGCTTGGGCTCCCCGCCCGCGACGGGAATGGTGAACACGTCGGTGTTGCCGTCGTACTCGCCGGTGAACGCGACGGTCTGGCCGTCCGGCGAGAGTTTCGGCAACAGCTCGAGCCCCTCGTGCGTCGTGAGCCGCTGTGCCACGCCACCCGCTCGCGGCAGCGCCCACAAGTCGCCGGCGTAGACGAACACGATGCGGTCGCCCTGGATGTCGGGCATCCGCATGAGTCGGCACTCCTCGAGTGCGCGCGCGCGGGTTGTGCCGAGGACAGCGAAGGTGAGGAGCAGTGCAAGGCGCTGGAACATGCGGGGCGCGCGCAGGGACATGGGGGAGAGCCTCGGAGGATGGGTCGCGTGAGCCGCGGTACAGGGAGCGGCGAGTCTCGGAAGTCCGTCCGGGTGGGTCAAGCGCCCCATCACCAGCGCCGCGGCACGTCTCTCGAACGGCCCCCAGCGCCCTCAAGGGCTTGTGGCGAAAGGACGATAACCGCGCGAGAGGGGCTGACCGACGCCCCCAGGAGAACACGCATCCATGGACGAGAACGCCCCGGACGCCACGAGCGCGCCGGACACGGCGGAGATCGCGCGCGGGCTCGCTTCCCCCGCGGAGCCCGACGAACAGGAGAAGAGCCGCAACGCCATGGACCCGGCGCTCAAGGCCGCCGGGCTGTGGCTCAACATGTTCGCGCGCACCCTCAAGACCTGCCGACTGTATGACGCGGGCAACCCCACGGTCACGCGATTCCGGGAGGAGTTGGCCGCGAGCCTCGTCGCGCTGCTCTCCGAGCACGGCCCGGTGACCTACCGATTCGCCGCCGATTCCGTGACCTGCGACGGTCAGTCGCTCTACTCCGCACGCTCGCGCGAGGACAACCTCGCGTTCGCGTTCTACCGGGACGGCGTGCGGGGACTCACGCTCTCGCCCGGAGCCGCGGCCCGCGACAGCGACGCGATCGTGGACGCCGTGCTGGGCGTCACCGGCCAGAACCTCGACGGCGACGACCTCGTGACGCTCCTGTGGGAGGCGAACCTGCGCAACGTGGACGTGGACTACATCCCCGCCGAGGGCGACGCGAGCGGCGACGCCGCGGCGTCGAGCGAGGAAGGCCCACTGTTGCCATGGCCCACCGCGGAGGGCACGTCGGAGACCGCAGCCGCGCCCGGCAGTCCCGAAGACGTGGAGGCGCGCAAGCACGAGCGCTCCGAGGACTGGGCGCTCGGCGAGATCACCGAGGAAGTGGAGGCCACGTTCGCCGAGCTGGACTTCATGGCGCACCAGGAAACCCAGCGCTTCCTTCGCGAGTACGAGGCCGAACGCCGCGTGGCTCCGCCCACGGCAGCGCTCGCCGTGGCGGACGCCTGCCTCAGTGCCGGGGCCGATGACGACGACCGCAAGGAACTGGCGCGCTTCCTGCCGCGCGTGCTGCGCGCCGCGCTCGGGGCGGGCTCGTGGGCCGAGGCACGGGGGGCGCTCAGGCTCGTGCGCCAGATCGAGAGCCCGGAGTGGTCCGACGAGACGTTCGCGCAGGAAGTGCTACAGCCGGTGAGCATCACGCGCGCGGTCGAACGGCTCGACCAGCAGGGGCCGGCGTCCGTGAGCGAGTTCATCAAGCTTGCGCACGAGCTCGGCGCCCCGTCGCTCGATTGGCTCACGCTCACGCTGTCCGAGAGCCAGGCGCGCATGACGCGCCAGATCGTGGCCGAGGCCATCGCCGTGCGCGCGCAGGAGGATCCGACACGCTTGGCGCCCTGGCTCAGTGACCCACGCTGGTACGTGGTACGAAACGTCGTGCACATCCTCGGCTGGGTGGGGGGGCCCGCCGTGGTGCCCATGCTGCTGACCGCCGTGCGCTACCACGACACGCGCGTCACGACCGAGGTGGTGACGGCGCTCCACGGTATCGAGCCCAGACTCGCGCGACCGGTGCTCATCAAGGCACTCGAAGGCGCCGACACGAAGCTCTTCTGCCAGATCCTGCAACAGCTCTCGGCGGCGCGCGATCCGGCGGCGGCGCGCTACATCACGGCGTACATCGCGCAGGAGAAGTTCCTGCAGCGCCCGGTCGATGAGCGGCGCGCGATCTACGCCGCCATCGCCTCAACAGGTGGGGACGAGGTCGTCAGTGAGCTCGAAGCGGCGATGAATGGCGGCAACTGGTTCGACCGCGACCAGGAGGTGCACCGCCACGCGGTGGCGCGCTGCCTGGCGCGCATCGCCACGCCGCGCGCGCTCGCCGCGCTCGAGGCGGGAGCCCAGTCGCGGCGAGCGCCCATCCGTCAGGCTTGCATCGCGGCGATGCAGTCCCGGATGGCGGCATGAGCACGCAGGGCCAGGGCGAGAGCGCCGAGTTCCAAGTGCTCTCCGAGCTCGGCGGCGCGCTCATCCAGCGCATCGTGGCGCTCATGCGCACGGCACGCACGTACGACGTCTCGAACATGGCGTTCCAGCGCCAGCAGCAGGAGTTCCTCACCGTGCTGCGCCGGCTGCTCGAAGAAGAGGACGAAGTCACGCTCGTCGCGATGGCCGACTACTTCTACATCAATGGCGTCCGCGTGAAGGCGAATACGGCGCTCATGGGGCCGTATCACTCGCTGCTCACCGACTTCGACCGCCGCCAGACCGGTGGCATCCGCTTCCTGCAGGGCGTGAACGAATCCGAGGTCGAGCGTTTCTTCCAGCTATTCCTCGCCGCGGACGACGCCGCGCTGGCCCCGAAACTGCCTGAGGCCATGGACGAAGCGTCGGTGCACAACATCGTGCCGCTGCCCGCCGCTCAGCTCGATGCCGAGGACATCGCGCGCGAGCTCGACGAGATGCCGAAGCCGCAACGTGAGCGTGCGCGTGCCCGCCAGGTCTACTGGCGCGCCATGGTCGGCACGCGGCGCGTGGTCTTGCGCGCGCGCTCCTCGGGCCGCCCCGATCTGCGGCACGCGAAACGTGTCGTGCAGCCGATCGTGGACAGCGTCATGAAGAGCGAATTCTCGCTGGTCGGGCTCACCGCGCTCAAGGATCACGACGAATACACCTACGCGCACTGCGTGAACGTGTCGGTGCTGTCCGTCGGCATGGGCCAGGCGCTCGGGCTCCCGCGCCAGGCGCTGGCGGACCTTGGTGTGGCTGGCCTGTTGCACGACCTCGGCAAGATGAACGTGGACGGCGACGTGCTGCGCAAGCCGGGCGCGCTGACCGCCGAGGAATGGGCGCAGATGCGGCGCCACCCGCTCGCGGGCGCGGTCATGGTGGCGCGCATGCCGGGGTTGGCGCAGGTGTTGATCGATTCCATGCGCGCCTGCCTGGAACACCACATGAACTACAACGGCACGGGCTACCCGGACACAACGATCGAATGGGGCCAGGCGACCATGTCGCGCATCGTCGCGATGGCGGACTGCTTCGACGCCATCACCGCGCACCGCGCCTACTACGACCGCCCGCGCACGGCGTTCGAAGGGCTCCGGATCCTCATGGGCCCGAACCGCGTGAACTTCGACCCGGCGGTGCTGTGGGCGCTCATCAAGACGGTCGGGCTCTACCCGGCCGGCACGGTCATGCAGTCCTCGTCCGGGCACGTCGTGTTGGCGATGAGCCCGAATCCCGCCGACGTGACGCGCCCCGTGTGCCGGGTGCTCGTGGGGCCGGGCGGCGTGGCGCCCGCGGAGGGTGAGCCCGACGTGTGGGATCCCATGAGCCCGGAGGAGAGCGTCGCGCGCGTGCTGAGCCCCGAGGAACACAAGGCCGACACCGAGCAGTTGCTCGCGGCCTGAGCGCGAGCGCACGTCGAAGCCCCCGCGACTCGAAAAGCGAGACGGCGGCACCTTTCGGCACCGCCGTCTCGGTGATTCAGTGGGTCAGCCGTGCGAGCCTGGACGCTCCCCGTTTGTTCCAGCCCCACCGCCGCGGACCCACTCCCTCAAGGACGCGACCGTCTAGCGGTCGTCGCCCTCGTCGTCGTAACGCGTATCGTTGTAGCGCTGGTCGTCATAGCGGCCGCCGAAGTCATAGCGGCTGTAGCGGTCGTAGGCGCCGTCCTCACAGCGATTCCACCGGCCCTCGTGGTAGCGAAGCGTGCGCAGGCGATGACCGCTGCGGACGTCGACCACGAACACGACGCGCGGGCCGCCGTGGCGGAACTCGCACTGGTCGAGCGAGTCGTACCAGTCGTCGCCGTACGGGTCGTAGTAGCGGTACTGCACCGTGCGGTGGTAGTAGGGCCGCTCGTGCACGACCACCGAATGCGCATTCGACGTGACCGCCGCGCCCAGGATGAAGCCGCCAATCAGGCCGGCTAGCACCGGAGCGGCGCTGCTCGAGTGCTCGCGGACATAGACGCGCTGCACCGGGTTGTAGCTCTGAACGCCCTTGTAGCGCCGGCGACCGCCATCGGCGAACGCGGGCGAAGCCAGTGCCAGCACGGCCGAGGCGAGCAGACCGGTGGCGACAAGGCGCGAGAAGTTCGAGTGAATGTTCATGACGTCCTCCGGGGTGCGGATCGTGTGCTTCGACCCGGAGGAAAAGCAGGCGCCGTGCCAAGGGGGCTTCACTGGGCTGGAACCCGCGCTTGATAACGACTTAGCGCGGCGGCTCGGCCTGCCATCTGGCGCTCAGCCGGGCTCTGATGTGGCGCGAGCGCCACAGCTCGCGACAACCGTGCGGCAGGGTTGCTCGCGGGTTCGACGATCGCATCGCGGACACCTGCGAATCACGCGGGGAAGGGAGACATCCGCTTGCGGCGGGGTCCCCGCCTCCAGCGGATACCTGCCCCCTCCCCGCCGAGCGCGGGGTGGTGCGGAGAGTCCCAGCCGTGTGCGCGGGTGCGGGGCTAGCGCGTGACCGTGTGGTTGAACGTGTTCGTGCTGGCGTTCACCCAGCGCACCTTGCCGCCCTGCTTGATGGTCACGCTGGAGGGCGAGTAGGAGAAAGCGTTGCTGGGTCCCACCTGGACGAGCGCCGAGTCGGCGCCCGCGGCGGCCACGATCACGGTGCCGGTCATGCCGCCCGAGCCGTGCGGGATACAGGCGTAGTTCCAGGTCCCGACGTCGGTGAACGTGAACTGATGCGAGGTTCCCGTCTGCGGGAACGTGAAGTTGAATGTCGGCCCGGTCATGGTCACGGGCGGCGAAGTGGAATCCTTCTTCGAGCAGCCCGCGAACAGCGCGCTCGTGGAGAGGGCCGCGACGAGAATGGCGGCAAAGGCAACGGAACGATGGCGCATGGAACCTCCAGGAGCGCATGAGTCCGGGGAGCGTCGGCCAACACGGGTTTCATCGTGCGATACGTGCCTCTCGCGGTCCAGTGACGTGCCCGGAAGCGGTACCGCCGCGCTGGTCATTGAGACGTTCCTTCCGAACCACAGTTTCGCGCATCTCAAGTCCGACCGGCTCGTTCCTGGGCGCCAGGGGTCCCCGCGACTCCTGGAGCTCCCGGGGACGGTCGGTAGTCGCTGCACGACTCCAGCGAAGCGAAGCGTCACGCCCGCGGGCTTCGGTCCACTTCGGATCGGGGTCCGCGGACCTGTCGGCCGTGCCCACGTGCGCGTGGCGCGTGCGTGCCGCGCCCGCTTGCGAGGAACATCCCGAGCCCCACGAGCAGGCCGGCGAGCACGAGCTGGAACGTCACGAACGCGCCCACCTTGAGCCAGGCGAACCCGGGGTGGACGAACCGCGTCAGCCAGCTCGCCGCCTCCATGAGCAGCGCCGAACCGAACGCGGCCAGGATGGTGGCGGTCTTCCTCGCGTGTGACATGGGCGCGAAGATGACGAGGTGGGTGAGCAGCAACAGCACCAGCGTGAACATCGGCAGGTGCATGTGCGTCACCTCGAGCAGGCTCTCGGCCGAGCGCGGCGTCATGAATCGTGCTTCGTCGCCGCGGTAGTAGGTGACGACGCTCGCGGGGTCGAAGTTCATGTGTGAGAAGTAGAGCGCCGCGTTGCTCACCCAGAACGCGGCGAGCAGCACGATCGCGAGCCCGAGCGTGAGCCGCATGTGCGGGTTGTGCTGGAACCCGCCGTTCTGGAGAACCTTCATGGCGTGCCGGCCGCGGGGCTCGCGTGGTGCGGTTCGCTGGCCAACGCTGGCGCCAGCAGCACCTCGTACCAGGCGAGAGCCAGCCGCGCCGACTCATTGACCGCGCGCGACGTGAGCGTGGCGCCCGACACGTCGGGCACCTGGCGTGGGGGGGCGAGCGGAGCGCGCGCGCCGCGGCCGCGGAACAGCGCCAGCCAGCGAGGCGACGGCCGATAGTCCGGCGGCTCGAAGAACGCCAGCACGTCGATGCGCGCGATCGTCGTGTCGGGCGCCACCGTCACGAGCAGCAGCGCCTCGCGTGTGCGCACGGGGCGGCGATCGGTCCACCCCGCGCCGGCAAGCGTGTCGCCGCGCCACGCCACGTACGCCGTGGCGAGCCGCGCCTCGCAACGCGCGCGGGCGCGCGCCTCGACCGCCATCACGTCCGTGGGCGAGAGCGCCAGCGTCCGGCGCTCGATGCGCGCGCCCGGGAAGACGCGCGCCAGCGCCCGGTCGAGCGTCAGGGCGTCCGTGGCACGCGCCGGGGCGGGCGCGGCCGCGAGCAGCGCGGCC
>JAHFBX010000236.1 GCA_023249815.1 Candidatus Eiseniibacteriota bacterium | reverse complement strand
GGTGGTGGGCAAGGAACATCTCGACAACGGCATCGCGCGCGGGCGCGGCGTCATCATCGTGACCACGCACATCGGCAACTGGGAGTTGGCGGGTGTCATGGTGGCGCAGTGGGGCTACTCGCTACACGCGGTCGCCGGCGTGCAGTTGTAGCGGTGGCTGTCGAGTGCGGTGCGCGACACGAAGACCGAGCTCTCCATCACCACGATCTCGCCCGAGGATGGCTTCCGCAGGATCATCCGCGCGCTCGAACACAATGATCCCGTCGCGCTCGTCGTGGACGGCAATCTCTTCACGCACGGGCAGACCGTGGAGTGGTTCGGCCGCGAGTCACCGTTCCCGGCCGGTCCCGGCGTGCTGGCGCAGCGCACCGGCGCGCTCGTGCTGCCCGGCTATTGCGCCCGGATCTCGCCCGGCCGGTTCCGCGTCGTCGTCGAGCCGCCGATCGACCCCGCCTCGTTCGCCACCACGGCCGAGCTCCACCAGGCCATCGCCGCCGCGGCCGAGCGCCAGATCCGCGGGCATCTGGACCAGTGGTGCATCTTCCGCCCGCTGTGGAACGCCCCGGCCGCTGCCGCGGCGGAACCCTCGGGCCGGGCGCATCGGGCGGACGCGTGAGGATCGGGATCGTCTCCCAGTCCTACTACCCGCGCTACGGCGGCGTCACCGAGCACGTGCACGCGCTGGCGCAGGAACTGCGGCGTCGCGGCCACGAGGTCACGATCATCACGAGCTTCTTCCGCCGCGGCGAGAAGGGCTTCACCGACGGCGTGCTGCGCATTGGCTGGAACATCCTCGTGCCGTTCAATCGAGCGTTCGTGGACTTCGCGATCGGCTTCTCGCTCAAGCGTCGTTTGCGCGAGGCCATCCGCCGGCTCGACCTCGACATCGTGCACGTCCACTGCCCCACCGCGCCGACGCTGCCCATCTTCTCGATCCAGGTCTCGGACCGGCCCACGGTGGGCACGTTTCATTCGACCGGCGGGCGCACGGCGCTGCAGGACTTCTTCAAGCCGCTCGTGGTGGGCGCGATCGAGCGCCTCGATGCGCGCATCGCAGTGAGCTCGACCGCGCGCGCCACCGCCGAGATCTATCACCCGGGGCCCTACGACGTGATCCCGAACGGCGTGGACGTGGAGCGCTTCCACCCGCTCGTGTCGCCATTCCCCGAGTGGCGGGACCCGGCGTTCACGAACCTCCTGTTCGTCGGCCGGCTCGATCCCCGCAAGGGCGTGCAGGACCTGATCGCGGCCATGCCCGAGGTGGTCGAGCGCACCGACGGTCGCGCACGCCTGCTCGTGGTCGGCGACTCCTACCTGCGTCCACAGATCATGGCTGGCGTGCCGTCGTTCGTGCGCGAGCACGTGCACTTCCTGGGACACGTGCCGAGCGCCGACCTGCCGCGTTGGTACGCGACCGGCGACATCTTCTGCTCGCCCGCCACCGGCAACGAGAGTTTCGGCATCGTGCTGGTCGAGGCGATGGCCGCGGGGCGAGCGGTCGTGTGCTCGGACATCCCGGGCTACCGCACGGTGGTGAATCCCGGGCGCGACGCCGCGGTGTTCCCGCCCGGCGACGTGCCGGCGCTCGCCCGCGTCCTGTCGCAGCTGGTCGAGGATCCCATCCGGCGCGGGCGGCTGGCCGAGGAGGGGCGCCGTCGCGCGCTCGACTTCTCGTGGCCGAGCGTCGTGGACCGCATCGAGGCGGTGTACCGCGACGCGGCGGGCCGCCGCGCTTCGGCGCTCTCGGGCACGTCCGCCGCCTGAGCCGCGCATGAGCGAGCTGGGAGGCGCCGCGCCGCGCGCGGCGGGGCCGCGTCCGTTGCTGCTCCAGCGCGAGTTCGCGGCGCTGTGGTGGGGGCAGCTCATCTCGCTGTGGGGCGACCGCCTGAACTACCTCGCGCTGAACGGCCTCGTGCAACAGCACACGCGCGACTACCACGACCCGGGCCAGTCGTCGCTCATGTTGAGCCTGCACGGCACCGTGTCGGTGCTGCCCGTGCTGCTGTTCGCGCCGTTCGCGGGACCGTGGGTGGACCGCTGGAACCTGCGCCGTGTGCTCATCGTCTCGGACCTGCTGCGTGCGCTGCTCGTGCTCGCGATCCCGCCGATCTACGCAGCGACGCATCATGCCGCGCCGGTGTGGACGCTCGTGTTCCTGCTGTTCACGTGCAACGTGTTCTTCCTGCCGGCGAAGAGCGCGATGACGCCCGAGCTCGTGCCGCGCGAGCAGCTGCTCACCGCCAACACGCTGCTCGCGGTGGCTGGCATCGCCGGTACGGTGGCGGGCTTCGCGATGGGCGGCTGGGTGGTGGACCATTGGGGCTGGCCCATCGCGCTGACACTCGACGCGATCACGTATGGCGTCTCCGTGCTGTCGTTGGCGCTCATCCGCTACCGCGGCCGCCCGCGCGACTCCGGCACGGTGAGTGTCGGAGGCTACTGGCGCGAGATCGTCGAGGGACTGCGCGTCGTGCGCGGCTCCCCCGCCGTGGGCCTGGCACTCACCGCGCTCGCCGCGGTGTGGCTGGGCGGCGGCTTCGTGCAGGTCGCGGGCATCCAGCACATCCAGCGCGCCGCGAGCATCCCGGGCGCCGAACGCATCGCCGGCCTGGGCGGGGCACTGGGCCTCGGTGCCGCGCTCGCGACGTGGTGGGTGAACACGAGAGGTCGTCGCGTGCCGCGGCCGCTGATGCTCGGAGTGGGCATGCTGCTCGCGGGTGTGTGGCTCGTGTGCCTCGCGGTCTCCACGCGCTACGCGGTGTTCGCGATCGCCAGTTTCCTGGTCGGAGCCAGCATCGCGCCGGCGTTCGTGCTCACCGAGACGCTCGTCCAGGAGGGCACCGACCTCCACCAACGCGGCCGTGTCTTCAGCCTGCGTGACTTCGCCATGCGACTGCTGCTGCTCGTCTCGCTGGCGCTCGCCACGCTGCTCACCCCGCTGTTCGGCACCATGGTCACGCTCGTGGTGGCGGCGGTGCTCATCTCGGGCACGGGGCTCCTGGCACTGGCGTGGGGCCGGCGCGCGCGCGAGCTGAACGCGCTTCCACCGGGCTAGACTCTGTCTGAGAGCTCCCCGCGTGCGTGGGGAGTTCTCAGACACAGCCTGGGTTGGGTTCGAGCGCGGCTCGCGGTGTCGCCTCGGCTCTCGTTCCAGCCGTGGCGGGTCGCGCGGGATCACTCGCCGCCCGGCGGGAACAACTCGACGCCGAAGCGCGCCCGCAGCTCGTCTCGGAACGGCAGGGACGGCGCGTTCGTGCCCGCGCGGCGGCGGAACTCGTCCCACGCCTCGAGCAGCGCGGGGCCATGCTCGGCGAACAGCCGTCGCTCGCGCGCCGCGGCCTCGAGGCCGGGTCCGACGCGGGCCACGAGCTCGTCGAAGACATGCCGGGCCACACCACGGATCTCCTGTGCCGGCCCGAGCAGCGTGCCCGCCGCGTCCACCGCGAACTCGCGCCCGCACGACGGGCAGCGCACGTTCGCCCCCGCCTCGCCGAGGAGCGAATGCGGCAGCAGGTAGCGCGTGGCACAGGCCGGACACTGGACGGGCAATCCTCTCATGGGGCGTCAGGGTAACGCGTCCCGGCGGGCCAGGCACGTACGAGCTGAGCCTGGACACACGAGGCCCCGGTCGCATGACCGCGCCGCCGGGGCCTCATGCCTGGCACTGCCGGGGTCAGGGCGCGAGACCGATCTGCTTCATGAACGCCTGGTTGTCCCAGAACAGGTACTCCTCGTCCATGACGCCATCCTTCCAGTGGCCGATCGTCGCCATCTGCAGCTTGAACGGCTTGCCCGTGGGCGGGATGGACTTGCCGTCGCCGGTTGGCATGGGTTGCGTGAACGTGCCTTCCATGACGCCGATGACGCCGGTCCACTCGCCCTGTCCGAAGCGGATCGGGTGCTCGTGGATGCGCGTATCAGGGGCGTAGACGAACATCTACTTCAAGTCTTCGATGTGCGTCTCGATGCCGGACGTCGTGTGACCATCGGGCCAGTGGACCGTGATGTTCGCGGCGTGGCTCTCGCGAAGTCGATCCCACTTCTGGCCGGTGAACACCACGAAGTCCAGCTCGTCGAACGTGGCGAGATTCTGGTGCACGGCCTTGGCCTCGCGCAGGAACGCGGCGAGATTCTTCGGCGCCGCGTCGGACTTCCCGGCGGCGTCAGCGCCACCGGCGAGCATGATCGCGGCGAGCGCGAGCGTGATGCGACGGACCGAGAGTCGGCGATTCATGGTTCCTCCTCGGGAGCGGGTGAGTTCCAGAACCCGGCGGCGGGAGCGCGTGAGATCGCGCCCCGCCGCTCGGGCTGTGTCAGGACTTACGGACGGTCTCGAGATCGATGGTCAGGCTCACGTCGTCGCCTAGGATGAAGCCGCCATTGTCGAGCGCGGCGTTCCAGACCATACCGAACTCCTTGCGATCGAGGACGACCTGCGTGCTGAAGCCTGCACGATCGTTGCCCCACGGGTCGCGAGCCACGCCGAGGAACGACACCTCGAGCGTGATCGCCTTGCGGATCCCGCGCAGTTCCAGATCACCGGACACGCGATAGCGGTCGCCGGAGAGCGGCCGCACGGACGAGCTCGTGAAGCGGATCACCGGGTGGCGCTCGCTGTCGAAGAAGTCCCCGCTGCGCAAGTGAGTGTCGCGGTCGGACTGGCGCGTGTCGATGCTCGCCGCCTGTACTTCGAAGGTCACGCTGGACCGCTCGGGCCGCTGCCGGTCGAGTCGCACCTCGCCGGAGAACGCCGCGAACCGGCCGCGGGTGCGGCTCAGCATGTGCCGCACGCTGAAGCCCACTTCGGAGTGGTCGGCGTCGATGCTGAACGTTTCGAGCGTGGCGGGGCTGGTGGTGGTGGCGGTGTTCGCAATCGAGCTGCTGGTGAGCGTGCTCATGGTGTTCCTCCTCGGTCTGCTGCTCGTGCCGCCGTGCTGCGCGGCTTAAGGGTTGATACGTCAATCATTGATTAGTCAACTATTTGACCGCTGAACCGCGTCCGCGACTCAAGCCTCTTGCTCCCGGAGCCGGTCGAGCATCCCGACCAGCTTCGCGAGCTCGCCCCTCGGCAGGCGATGCATGCGGTTCACCTCGAGCTCGTTGATGAGTTCGTCCGTCCGCTTGAGCAGCGCGAGTCCCGCCGCCGTGATCGTGCACAGCACGCGACGGCGATCCTCGCGGCAGCGTTGGCGTGACACCAGGCCTCGCGCCTCGATGCGGTCCAGGAGGCGTGTGATGCCCGGGGCCCGCTCGATCATGCGCTCGGCGATCTCGAGCGTGGCGAGCGATCCCGGGTGCGAGCCCCGGAGGATGCGCAGCACGTTGTACTGCTGCGGCGTGATCTCGAATGGCTCGAGCGCGCACTCGAGGTCCGCGCGCATGACGTCCGCGGTGCGAAGCAGCGCGACGGCCGCCTCCTGCTCGGGCGTGGGGAACGGTCGCCCCTGCTTGAGTTCGCGACGGATGGCGCTCGGGTGGGCG
>JAHFBX010000235.1 GCA_023249815.1 Candidatus Eiseniibacteriota bacterium | reverse complement strand
CGCACACGATTGGTCCATCCGGGAGCCGCACTTCGCCGCCGCCTGAAGCCGTCGCCCGGCCGCTCCCGAACGCCGCCGCGAGCGAGGACGCCCCCGCGCCCTCCGCCACGACGTGGGCCCGCGCGACCAGCGTCCGGATGGCCGACGCGATGTCTTCGAGCGACGAGACGATCGCGCCGGTCAGCAGCTCGCGCGACAGCTTCCACATCTCCGGAAGCACGCCGCGCCCGCCGATGCCGTCCACGAAACTCGGCCGGTGCTCGATCGTCCGCGCGGTGCCAGCCACGAACGACGCGGTGAGCGGCGCCGCCGTCTCCACCTCGCAGGCGAACACTGGTGCCCGCGAGCCCGAGGCGCGGAGCGCGAGCGCGATGCCGCAGGACAGGCCGCCGCCGCCGTAGGGCACCAGCACCGCCGCCGGCTCGGGGAGCTCGTCCAGCAGCTCGAGACCGATGCCGGCATTGCCCATGATCACCGCCTCGTCGCTCACGGGGTGGACGAACAGGCCTTCGAGTCCCGGGTAGCTCCGCTCCTCGAAGATCTGCCACCAGCGCGCGAACGGCACCGTGATGACGCGCGCGCCGAGCCGCGTGATGGCGTCCAGCTTGGCCGCGGGCGCGTGATCGGGCGCCACCACCGTGCACGGCACGCCGAGCGCGCGCGCCACCCACGCCACGCCTTGCGCCATGTTGCCCGCGCTCGCGGTGGCCACTCCCCCCGCGAGCTGCTCGCGCGGCGCCAGCGCCAGCGCGTTCGCCGCGCCACGAATCTTGAATGAGCCGATGGGTTGCAGGCACTCGAGCTTGAGCCACACCGCTCGCTCGCCGGGCCATGCCGGAAGCCGAAGCAGCGGCGTGCGGAGCGCGTGCTCGGCGGCGCGCGCGTGCGCTGCACGGAGCGCGGCGAGCGAGGGCATGCCCGAGGCGAACAGTGTGGGCGCGGGCAACGTCGTCACGCCTCGGGACGTGGTCGCTCGAAGCGATCGAGCATGACGGCCACCAGCATGTCGGAGAGCACGTTCACGCCCGAACGCACGCGCGCGATGATCCAGTCCACCGGCACGATGAGCGGGATGGCCGCGGCCACCGCGGCCTCGGGCAGTCCCGCGGCGCCGAGCACCAGCGGCAACACGATGAGGCCCGCCTCGGGCACGCCCGCGATGCCCACGCCCGCCATGATCGAGGCGAGCACGATGGTGAGCTGGTGCGGCAGCGACAGGTCGTAGCCGAACGCCTGGCACAGGAACACCGTGGCCATCGCCTCGTAGAGGATGATGCCGTCGTTATTGAGGTTGGTGCCGATGCACGCCGAGACGCGCGCCGAACTCTCGCTCACCCGCATGTCGCGCAGGCAGCGGAGCGTCACCGGAACCGTCGCGAGGCTCGAATTGGTGGAGAGCCCCGTGAGCACCGCGTCGCTGCCGCGTCCCAAGTACTCGCGCGGGCCCTTCCGCCCCACGATCCACGCCGAGAGCGGGTAGTAGACGAGCGAATGGAGCAGCAACCTGGCGAGGATGACGACCAGGAACAGCCACAGCACGCGGAATACGTCGAGCCCGGCGCGGCCCACCACCTGCGCGACTATCCCCAACACCGCGAACGGCACCACCTCGGCCACCCACATCAGCATGGCGGACGCGGTCTCGAACAGCGCGGTGACGACCGGCTCCAGCGTGGCGATGCCGGGCGAGCCGCGGTCCTTGAGCCGCCGGAGCGCCGCGCCGCACAGGATGGCGAGCAGCACGAGCGAGACGAGGCTGTTCTTCGCGAGCGGTTCCACGATGCTCTCGGGCACATAGCCCGAGAGGTTCTTCAAGGGATCGAGCGTGGCGCCCGGCGGTGGCCCCGAGAGATTTGCCGGCGCCACCACCTGCCCCGTGAGCTCCTCGATGTGGCCGCGCCACGCGAGCCCGGGCTGGAATAGGTTCAGGATCGTGAGCCCGATCACCATGGCCACCGAGATGTTCGTGAGGCAGATGGCCACGAACCGGCCAAACGTGCGCGGCCCGATCGCAGTGGTGAGGAACGAGTCCAGCACCGCGAGCAGGATGAGCGGCGTCGCGAGCGCCTTGAGCAGCCGAATGACGAGCAGGCCGAGTCCGCCGAGATCCTCATTGCCGTAGCGCCCGAGCCACGGCTCGCGACCGAACGCGACGCCGAGCGCGGCACCGATGGCGACGCCCACCACGACGCGTGCGCCGAGCGGGAACCGGGCCCGGCGCTTCTCGATTCCTGCCGCCGGCGCGGGCTCGGTGGTCACGCGCGACTCTTGACCCGCGCCAAGATCGCCTCGAATCGGGGCTCGCCGCGCAAGGCCGCGAGTGCGGGATCGCGATTCGCCGCCACCAGCCAGTGCACGCGCTCGTCCAGCGCCCGTTCGAGATTCGCGAGCGCCGCCTCGCGCTCACCCAGCGCCAGCTGGACCTGGGCGATGTGATAGGCGCCCACGTACCGCTGGCTGGCCATTCTCTCCAGTTCCTGAAGCAACGAGCGAGCTTCGGCCTCGCGACCGGCGAGCGCGTGCGCGGTGGCGAGTCCTGACACCACCATGGGCGCCCGCCCCACGAGCGCCGCGCAACGCTCGAACGCCGCCACCGCATCGGCATCGCGACCCGCGCGCATCGAGGCATGGCCCAGCCAGTAGTGGAGCGGGCCGAACTCGGGAATGTGCTCGCGCACGCTCATCAGCATGCGCCAAGCGTCTTCGTATCGGCCCTGCCAGTAGGGTGACCAGCCCGCGAACGCCATGGCCACGTTGGACTGCGGGTCGAGGATGCGCGCGAGCCGCGCCTCGGTCTCGGCCTCCTCGAAGCGACCGGTCACCATGAGTTGGTTCGTGAACCAGAGATGGGCCTGCGAATACTTCGGCGCGAGATCGATGGAACGGCGGAACAGTCGCTCGGATTCCTCGAGATCCCAGTCGTGCCACAGCGCGGCATAGCCAAGCGATGTGAGCGCCTCGGCACTCGAGGGCGCCAACTCGAGCGCCCGCCGCGCCGCGGCCTGCGCGCGCGGGAACGCCTCGCGCGGCGCCAGCAGGCACATGAACCCCATGAGATTGTAGGCGTCCGCGATGCCGATGTGCGCCAGCTCGAAGTGGTCGTCGCGCTGCACGGCCTGCTCGAGCAGCGCGAGACCGGTGCGCAGGTGAGCTTCCGTCCGCTGCTCGATGTGGTAGCGACCTTTGAGGTAGTGCTCGTAGGCCTCGGCGTCCACCGTGCGGGCGCTGCCTTTGAGAAGTGTCTCCTCCTGCGGCGTGACGCTCACCTGGATCTCCTCCACGATCGCGCTCGCCACCTCGCCCTGGAGCGCGAACACTTCTTTGAGATCGCGCTCGTAGGATCGCGCCCACAGGTGGCGCTCTGTCGCCGCCTCGATCAACTGCGCCGTGATGCGCACCCGGTCGCCGGCGCGCCGCACCGAGCCCTCGACCACGGCGTCCACGTTCAGCTCGCGCGCGATCTCGGGGATCGACTTGCGCTGGCCCTTGTAACGCAGCACGGAGGTTCGCGAGATGATGCGCAACGCGCGGACCTGGGCGAGGCTCGAGATCAGCTCTTCCGTCATGCCGTCCGAGAAGTACTCCTGCGTCGGGTCGCCGGAAAGGTTCTCGAGCGGCAGCACGGCGATGGACGTGACGCGGCGGGCCGACGACACGCTCGCCGACGAGTCGGAACGCGGCTCGACCGAGTCGGGCGCGGCGAGCCGGCGGAGTTCGCCCAGCATCTCCCCCGCCGTCTGGTAGCGCTGCCCGCGATCGCGGTCCAACGCGCGGAGGACCACCGCTTCGAGCCGCTTCGAGAGCGACGGCTCGCGCTCGCGCGGGAGCACGGGCGTCCCGTGCAGGATCTCGTTCGCGAGCGCGGTGGCGAGTGGCGCCTGGAACGGTCGTGCCGCCGTGGTCATCTCGTAGAGCACGACGCCCAGCGCGTAAAGGTCCGAGCGCGCGTCCACGAACTGGCCGAGCAGTTGCTCGGGCGCCATGTAGGCCAGCGTGCCCGTGGTGGTGCCCACCTGGGTGAGCGCCGCCGTCGGCGTTTCCTCGCTCGGGGCCTGCGCCATGCGCGCGAGTCCGAAGTCGAGCACCTTGACCCGGCCCTTCGGCGTGACCATGACGTTGCCGGGCTTCAAGTCGCGATGCACCACGCCGCGCTCGTGCGCCTCGGCCAGTGCTTCAGCGACCTGTGCCCCGATCTCGGCCGCCTCGCGTTCCGGCACGCGACCGCGCGCGATCCGGGCCGCAAGCGTCTCGCCGGGCACCAGCTCGAGCACGATGTATGCGGTGTCGCGCTCCTCGCCCACGTCCAACACCATCTCGATGTTCGGATGGTTGAGCCGTGACAGCGCCAGCGCCTCGCGCTTGAATCGCGCGCTGGCGTCGGGCTCGCCGCGCGCCGCCTCGGGTATCACCTTCACCGCGACGTCGCGCTCGAGCCGCGTGTCTCGAGCGCGGTAGACCTCGCCCATCCCGCCCACGCCGAGTGGCGCGAGGATCTCGTACGGGCCTAGGCGGCTACCGGCGGCGACGGGCATCCGGCGAAGTTATCGCACGCGCACGGGCGCGGGAAGCCGGGACGGGCGCGGGGCTCGGGCAGCGAGTGGCTGCTTCTCGAGCGTCGTGCGAAGCGGATCGCTACTTCGGAACCTGGACCGTGACCTCGCCCGCCGTCGCGGCGGCCTTGTCCCTCCCGAGCCGGACGCGGTACGAGTACGTCGCGCCCGGCTGCACCGAGACATCCTCGAGCGCGAGCCGGCCGCGCTCGACGTATCGCTGCGTGAGCCGCTTCCACGGCTCGAGTGCGTAGCGCCGGTCGATGGGATACGGCGCGGTGCTCGCGTTCTCGACGTTCCACACGATCGTGGCGTGGTAGGGACGGGCGATCGCCGATTCGAGGGAGATCGAGACCTCGGGCGGTGCCCGGAATGGCGCGAGCACATCCGCGGAGCAGCCCAGCGTCGCCGCTGAAAGCAGCGCGATCAGGATGACTCCTCGCCGCATCGTCGTCCTCGCTTCCCCGACCGGGATCAGTCGCTCGCGTCGAGGGTATCGCGTTTGTCCCTCGCGGTCACCCGCCCCAGCCCTCGTCGGCGGTCGGGCCGTAGATCGAGGGCAGCGGCACGTCGAGCAGTCGGAGATAGACGCTGAGCTGCCCGCGATGATGCACCAGGTGGTTGATCGTCTGGCGCACGACGCTCCCGCGTGGCATCGAGAACAGCACGCGATCGCCCGCCTTGAGCGACCAGGTCACGGCGAAGTCGGCGTCGCGCGCCGCCGCGATCGCGGCACGCGCCTCGCGCACGTTGCGGTCGAACTCGGCAAGCAGCGCCTCGGTTGGCTCCAGGCTGTAGCCGCCGGCTCCGAACAAGTTCAGCTCGGTCTCGCGGATGGCATTCGTCAGCCACCCCGGCATGCGTGCCACGAGCTGGGCGAGGTGGCCGAGCGGGAAAGACTTCGGATGCGGCTTCCAGGCCGCCTTCTCGCC
>JAHFBX010000022.1 GCA_023249815.1 Candidatus Eiseniibacteriota bacterium | reverse complement strand
GCAGAGTGCGCGCTCGTGCTGCGCCTCGCGTTGCGCGAGGGCGACTTCGTCGCGCGCGTGGGAGGGGACGAGTTCGGGGTGCTGCTCCCGGACTGCGACCTGGCCCCGGCTCGCAGGCTCGCCGAGCGGCTTCGCCACGCGCTCGAGGGCCATCGCTTCCCGCGCGTCGGCACCCTGAGCGTGTCCGCCGGCGTGGCCTCGGCCCCGCGCGACGGCATGGACCCCACGGAGCTGCTCGGCGCCGCCGAGCGCGCGCTGGGGCTCGCCAAGAAGGCGGGGCGGCATCGCACGGCGGCGAGTGGACCCACGCAGACGCACTGAGGACTTGAGCCCATGACCCCCGACCCCGGCCCTGCTCGCGAACGGAGCGGAGAGCCCGAGCTGTTCGCGCCTCCCGCCCGGGTCATGGTGGTGGAGGACGACGACTCGGTGGCCGACGTGCTGCGCGAGGTGCTCGCCGACGAAGGGTTCGCGCTCACGTTCGTGGTGTCGGGCGAGGAGGCGTTGCGCCTGATCGCGGCGGACTGCCCGGACTTGATCCTGACCGACATCTCGCTGCCCGGGAAGTCGGGCCTGGACGTCATGCGCGTCGCGCGCTCGCGCGATCCCGAGGTGGCCGTCGTGCTCATGACCGGGCATGCCACCGTGCAGAACTCGATCGACGCGCTCCGCCAGGGCGCGAGCGACTACATCACGAAGCCGTTCGAGGACATCACCGAGATCCCGCGCACGCTGAACCGACATCTCAGAAACCGCCAGCTCAAGGTGGAGAACAAGGCGCTGCTCGAGCAGCTGCGGCGCCAGAACGAAGTGCTGCAGCGCCACGAGCAGGAACTTCGCGAGCGCATCGCGCTCGCGACGCGAAACCTCGACACGCTCTACCGCGTGTCCATGGAGATCGGCGCGAATCTCGAGCTGCAGCCACGGCTGACGCGGATCGTCGAGACCGCCACGCGCCTAGTCGCCGCCCGCGCCGCGGTCATCTATCTTCAGATTGAGAACACCGGGGAGTTCCGCGGCGCCGTCGCGCACGGCATCGAGCTGCTGCTCCGCGACGACACGGGGCCGCATTTCACCGCGGGCCAGGGCCTGCTGGGTGAGGTCGCCGAGGGCCGGTTGCCGGCGCGTCGAGGCGCGCCTGATGCGGCGCCGTTCGAGCTACCGGGCTTCGACGGCGCCGTCGCGCACGAGGTGCTCGCCGTGCCCATGGTGCAGGAGCGCCAGACCATCGGGGTCATGATCGTGATGGACGGTGCCGAGGGTTTCACGGACGACGATCTCGAGTTCCTGCGCATGTTCGCGACACAGGCCGCGGTGCAGGTGCGGAACTCGCAGCTGTTCGACCGCGCCAAGGCCCTCGACCGCCTCAAGTCCGACTTCGTGGCCGTCGTGTCCCACGAGATTCGCACGCCGCTGACCTCGGTGAAGGGCGCGGTGGAGCTGCTGTCGGACGCGCGTTACTTCCAGAACTCCGAGCAACAGACCAAGCTCCTGAGCATCGCGCACGCGAACGCCGAGCGGCTATTGTTGCTCATCAATGACATCCTCGACTTCTCGAAGATCGAGGCGGCGTCGCTGCCCATGACGATCGAACGTCAGCGGCTGGAGCCGGTCGTCCAGGCTGCGGCGCAGAACCTGCGCATGCTGCTCGAGGAGCGGAAGATCAAGCTCGAGGTGTCGCTGCCCCAGCGGCTGCCCGAAGTCCTACTCGATCCGCATCGCATCACGCAGGTGGTCACGAACCTGCTCTCGAACGCGATCAAATTCTCACCTCCGGGCGGGAGTGTGCGGATCGAGGCCACGGCGTCGGAGAACGTGCTGCGCGTGTCGGTGCGCGACCATGGCGAGGGCATCGCGGCGAAGGACCTGCCGCGGCTGTTCCGCAAGTTCCAGCAGATCGACTCCGGCTCCACGCGCAAGGTGGGGGGCACGGGGCTGGGCCTCGTCATCTGCAAGGGCATCATCGAGCAGCACGGCGGGCGCATCGGCGTCGAGAGCATGCCGGGGGAGGGCAGCACGTTCTGGTTCACGCTGCCGACCGCCGAGCGTGGGTCCGCGGAGGAATCCCGCGCCGCCTGAGCGAGTCAGGCTTGCGCCGTGTCGGGCGCAGGACTAACGTGCGTTCGGCTCGCGGGAAGCGGGCCGCGCGCCGCCTCACTTCGCTGCCCCGGAGACCTCGATGCGCGACACGGAAGCCGCCTCCGACCGCGCCACGCGCACCCCGATCCGCTCACGCACCATCCTGTGGAGCTTGTGGGTCGGCATCCTGGTGGGCTGCGCCGGCGCGCTCGCGATCGCGCCACCGCGCGGTGCCCGCTTCGAGGCTCGGTTGGCGTGGAGTGCGGGCCTCCCCGCCGCGAGAGACTGGCCGCACGCCGCCCGGGCTGGAGAGACCGCGCGGCTCGAGGCGCGCGAGGACGGGATCGACCTCGTCGTGACCGCGGGCTCGGCGGCCTCGGCGCGCAGGCTCACGCGCGCGTTCGCCGCGCGCCACGCGCCGTCGTCGTCGGACCTCGCCGCGGCCTACGCGCGGACACGCCAGAGCTGGCGCGCGGCGGACAGCGCGCCCGCGAAGGCCACTCGTACGCGCAATGCGGCTTGCGCCGCCGTGCTGCTCGCGCGAACGCAGTGGGGCCGTGACCTCGCACGAGACCTGCCGCTCGCGAGTCCGAGCCGCCCGACGCCCGAGGAGAGCGCGCCGCCGGACGTCGAGGACGCCTGGCTCAACGTCACCTGGGTGGTGGACGACCGCGACGCGACCGTGCTGCTCTCGGCGGTGGTCGAGGCGACGCGGCTCGAGACCCGATGGTTCGCGGATTCCTTGGTATGGAGCGGTTGGCTTCCGACCGCGCGCGCTGACGCGTGGCGGCGCTGGCAGCGCTCGCGCGCGCGGCTGCTCGAGCCGATCCGCCAGCAGCTCCTCGCGTGGGAGTCGGCGGCCCAGCAAGAGTTCGCCACAAGGGCGTCCGCCGCTTCGCTGGTGGCACTCGACAACCGTGTCGGGAATCCCTGGGCCGCGTTCGCGAAGCACGACGTACCGCCTGCGCGGCCGCTCGTCCGCCCGATCGCGTCCGTGTGGTTGCCGCCGCTGCTCGTCGGGGCGGGGGCGGGTTCGCTCGGCGCGCTGTTCGCGCTGGTGCTCGCCGCGATCCTACAGCCCGCGCTGCCGAGACCGCGCTAGATGCGGCCCCGCGCGAGCGAGCTCGAGCTGGGTGCTGCGAGCCCGAGCCTGCATGTCGTGACGGGCCCAAAGCCAGCGGCCGTGCTGCGGGCAGCGCTCGAGCTCGCGGCGCACCGGCTCGCGGTGGGCGAGCGCGTGCTGCTCGTGGACGCGTCGCCGAGGCTCCGGCTCCACGAGCGCCTCGGGCGCGACGCTCGCTGGGGACTGCTCGAATGCCTGGTCGCCGACATGCCCGTGCTCGGCCTGGTCCAGTACGCGGGTCACCCGGGGCTCTACCTCCTGCCGCACGGCAAGGCGGAGCGTGCGGTGGGCTGGTCACCGCTTGGGCGGAAGCTGGACGAAGTCCTGCCGCATTTCGCCCGGATCATCCTGGCCGTCGAGCCCCTGGCACCCGCTGCCCTCGGCGACGCGCTCCGGGGCCGGGCCATGGAGGGGTGGTGGGCCGGCGACGAGCGTGGTCGCGACCGGACCCTGGAGAGCGCCACGGCAAGGCTAGGTATCGCATTTTCTCCCTTGCAGATGGAAAGTCTGTTGGACGCTTCACTCGAAGCCCTGGCCGAGCGCGTGCTGGGCCTCCGGCCACCCGGGCCCGCCCCCGAGCCGGCGCCGATCACGGCGGCGGTCCTGGTCGAGCCACGGCCGGTCCCAGGACCCGTGCTCGAGCCCATCGTGCTGGACTGCGACTTGCAGGTGCGGCAGCGGCTGCGCTTCCTGGCGTGGATGCGCCGGGTGCAGTCCGAGGAACGCCGCGCCGAAGTCCGGGTCTGAAGCTCGGTCCAGAGCGCGAACCATCACGACCCGCTCCACGGAACGGAGCGCGTCACGGGACGCCGATCACGCACCGCCGCTCTCGAGGGGCGCCTGCGCCCGTGCGATCACCGCAAGGATGACGCGACGTGCCCCGGTCACGGACCCGGCACGAGGGCCCTCGCGAGGGCCGCGCTTCCCGCGGGGGTCCCACCTCGTCACCCGGGACGACAGCGACGACGAGGAAACCTTGGCAACCCATTCCAGAGTGCTGCTCGTGGAGCAGCTCGACTCGGCGGGCGCGTCGCTCGCCGATCTTCGCCCGCGCGCACAGGTGCTCCGCCACGCCGGCTTCGACGTGCGCATGGTGGCCATCGCCACGGAGGGCGATGACGACCTGCAGCACGGCACCACGGAGCGGCCTCTGCCCGGTGTCGAACGGCTCGAGGAGCCGGGTGCCGCCGATCGCTTGCGCCGCGCGGCGCAGTCCATGAGGGTGGATGCGCTGGTGTGGGCGAGCACGTCGCCGGGTGGCGGCGAGCTCGCGCGCGCCTTGGGCTCGCGCTGGCCGTCGTGGTGGTGGCCGGCGGGCTGGTCGGCGGAGGCGGGCGGAGGCACGCTCACGGCGTGGACCGGTGACGCCGACCCGGGCGACACGTGCGTGCTGGAGGGTGATCGCGCGCGCACCGGGCGGCTCTCACTCTGGGACGGTCCCTACGCGCTCGTCGCGACGCCGCCGTGCGCCGCGGACGCCGCGACGCTGTTCGAAGCGTTCGCCCGGGCGTCCGCCGGGCGCGACGAGGTGGACCTCGTCGTGCTCGAGCATCCGGACGCCGAGCTGGAGGCCGCCGCGCGCGCAGCCGACCTGCTGCAGCGGGTGCACTTCGTGGGCCGCGCCCCGCTCGAAGCGGAGGCAGCGTGGTTCCAGCACGCGCGCACGGCGTTCGTGGCGCTGGAGCGGCCGCTCTCGGCCGGGCTCGTGCTGAGGGCGCTCGCGGCCGGCTGCCCGCTGCTTCCCGTGGGGCACGCCGCGGAACCCGTGGCGCGGTGGTTGCGTCGGCAGGGTGCCGCCTGGGGCCGTGCCGAAGATCCTCCGCCGGCGTGGGAGGCGATCGCCGCCGCGCTCGAGCGGAAGCCCGCGGTGGAGACCGCGGTGGCGCGTGGGCGTGCTGTCGCGAGCCGTCGCAACGTCGAGTCCCTCGGCGCGGCCTGCGTGGCGGCGCTCCGCGGACACGGCGCGGACGACCGTCGCGCGGCGTAGGGGAAAGCCGAGCCGCCTCGAGCCCGGATGCATGCGCACGAACGGCTCCGGTCCGTTCGCGGAACCGGAGCCGTGACCGGCACGCGAATCGCGCGCTACTCGGCCCAGATCACGAACGTCACCAGCTTGCCGCCGTTCGAGAGCGCCCGCTCGTAGACCACCCCCCGGCCGCGGTCGAAGCGCTGCGCCCGGCCCCAGTTGGCCGGGTCCTCCACGTCGAACTCGTCCTCGACCGCGATCGCAGCCGGGGCCGGCGCGGGCGCGTCGAAGTGCCCGCCATAGATCGTGGCGAGCTGGTCGTAGTCGTGCTGATTCGGAGCCGTGTTGTTCGCCGGGTCGGCCGAGTAGTCCATGCAGGAGCCGCGACCGCAGCCGTCGAGCAGATCGGCGTTGCTGAAGTCCTCGTCCTGGTGCGCGAGGCCGAACGTGTGCCCAAGTTCCTGCGAAGTCACATACTGGCGCCACGCCGGCGTGTCGTACTGAGCCAGCGCGAAGTAGTAGTCGTTGAGCTTCATGTACGCGCGCACGATGTGGTCGCCCTGCACGTAGATGCCGGCGAGCCCGAGCCAGCCGCGGTTGCCATAGCGCGCATTGCACACCTCGACACGACCCGTCGCGGGCTTGCAGGGTCGCGACTTGGCGTTGCCAGGCACGACGGAGACCCGCACGGGATTCAGCACGTTGTTGCAGACGCCGTCCGTCAGCCCCCAGTCGGTGGCGGCGGTGGCGAGGAACTGCGTCCACTGCGGCGTGAGGTTGTCCCCCACCGTCACCGTGAACGGGAACTGGGACCGGGCCCAGTGATAGTTGGCCCAGGCGTGGTTCGCGCTCGCGGGAGCCACCCCCAGGAGGATCGAGGCCACGAGGGCGAGGAGCGCGACGAGACGGCGAACAGCGCGGGGCATGTCTCCACCTCCGATGCAGGGTATGCGACTGAGCGTGCGGCCGGGTGGACGAGGGACCGAGGGCTCCCACCGCTCACGCGGCGGGACGCGAGCTCGGAGCGCGTGGCTCCACTAGAACAGCGCGCCCTTGGCGCGGTCAACGGAATTGTGCGCATGGAGCGGCGTTCGTCGGCGCGATGCCCCGGCGCCGGTCGACGAAACCGGCGCGGTTGCCATGCGCGCTCGTGCCACGCTAGCGTGGCACGCTCCGGCACGCATGCGAACACGGTCGTCTGGCGCGGGAGGGAACCGCTTGCGCATCCTCGTCACGGGTGGAGCGGGCTTCATCGGTTCGAACGTCGTGGATCGATTCATCGAGCAGGGCCACGAGCTGGCGGTGTTCGACGATCTCTCCACCGGGTTTCACGAGTTCCTGCATCCCCGGGCGCGGTTCTACGAGGGCGACCTCGCCGATGCCGCGCAGGTGGATCGCTGCGTCGCGGACTTCCGGCCGGAGCTCGTGGATCACCACGCGGCGCAGATCGATGTGCGCAAGTCCGTGACGGATCCGGTGTGGGACGCGCGCGTCAACATCCTGGGCTCGATCGGCCTGCTCCAGGCGTGCACGCGCCATGGCGTGCGGAAGCTGGTGTACGCCTCGACGGGCGGCGCGCTCTACGGCGAGGGCCGGCAGCTCCCGGCGACCGAGGAGCACCCGGTGAACCCGGAGGCCCCGTACGGCGCCAGCAAGCACACAGTCGAGCACTATCTCTACCTGTGGAAGCTGCTGCACGGGCTCGACTACACGGTGCTGCGCTACCCGAACGTGTTCGGGCCGAGGCAGAACCCGCACGGCGAAGCCGGGGTCAACGCGATCTTCATCGGCCTCATGCTGCAGGGGAAGCGCCCGCGCATCTTCGGCGACGGCAACGCCGTGCGTGACTACCTGTTCGTGTCCGACGTGGTGGACGCGAACGTGCTGGCGCTCGAGCGCGGCAGCGGCGAGATGCTGAACCTCGGCACCGGCATCGGCACGTCGGTGAACGACATCGTGCGGGAGCTCAAGGTCATCCTCGGGTTCGGCGAGGACGCCATCCACGATGCGGCGCGCCCGGGCGAGGTGCAGCGCATCTACCTCGACGCCTCGCGCGCGAGACGCGTGCTCGGCTGGGAGCCGCGCGTCGGGTTCACCGAGGGCCTGCGCCGCACGGTCGAGTGGACGAAGGCGCATCCGTTGCCGACGAAGTGCTGACGGCGAGCGCCGCGCCGGCCTCGGTTCAGTCGCGCACGGGCCGCGCCCAGCCGGCGCGCGGATCGGGGATGGGCGTGAGTTTCGCCTCGATGCCGGCGCGGCGTGATTCTAACCACGGCGGCAGCAGGATCCGCTGCCCCAGCACCTCGTCGCGATCGAACCCCGGGCCGTCGTCGGCGATCTCGTACAACACGCCACCCGGCTCGCGGAAGTAGATGGACTTGAAGAAGTGACGGTCCACGACTGGAGTGGAGTGGACGCCGTGCTCGGCGAGCCGCTCGAGCCACAGCGGATGCTGTTCCACGGTGGTGCCCCACGCGACGTGATGCACCGTGCCCGCGCCCTGGATACCGCGCTCGGCCGGCGGCGCGTCGAACGTGATCGTGCCGCCGCGGCGCTCGCCGCGCAGCTCCCAGCTGTCCGGACCACGACACGTCCCGCCCAGCACCTGCTCGATCAGCGCGCCGCTTCGCTCGGGACGCCCGCCGTACGCGCGCACGCCGTGAAAGCCCTGGAGCGCACGCTCGCGCGGGATCTCGGGATGGTCGGCGATGCGCGGCTCGTCGGGGACGGAGACCACGACCAGCTCGTGCTCGAGGCCATCCGGATCCGCGAATCGGAGCGATCTGGGCGCCCGCGTCGTGGCCACGCCCTCACCCGCGAATCGTGCCTCCCAGAACCTGAGTGCCTCCTCGTCGGTCACGCGCCAGAGCACGCGGTGCACCATGCCCGTGCCGGCGCGACCGCGCACGGCGTGCGGGTACTCGAAGAACGTGATGTCCGCCCCAGGGCGACCATGCTCGTCGGAAAAGAACACGTGGTACACCGTCGGGTCGTCCTGGTTCACGGACTTGCCGACGAGCCGCAGCCCGAGCACGCGCGTGTAGAAGTCGACGTTTCGCAGGACGTCGCCCGTGACCGCCGTGACGTGGTGGATGCCTTCGAGTCTCATCGAGCCTCCGAGAAGTAGGGTCTCGTGTTGAGACGCGCTCCGCGACCGCGCGGTGCGTCAGGAGGCTGTCAGCCCCGCATGAGGGCTCCCGCCCGCGGCGAAGCGGCCCGCGGAGCGCTCCGCGGGCCGCAGCAGGCGGCTACCAGATGCGCGCGCGCGTCTCGGCCGGCCGCACCATCGCGTCGCCCTCCTTACAGCCCCACGCGCCGTGGAACTCCTTCAAGTTCGACAGTGGGCCGTTCACACGCCAGTGCGCCGGGGAATGCGGGTTCGTGAGCACGAGCGTGCGCAGCGCCTCGGGCCGGTCGAGCGCGCGCCAGATGCGCGCGTAGGCGAGGAAGAATCGCTGCTCCGGGCTCAAGCCATCGATCCGCGTGCGCGGCTTGCCGGCGATGGCCTTCTGCATCGCAGCGTACGCGATCGCCACACCGCCCAGGTCCGCGATGTTCTCGCCCAGCGTGAGCTTGCCGTTCACGTGCAGCGAATCGTTGACGACGTAGCCATCGAACTGGTCGGCGACGCGCTGGGCCTGCACCTTGTAGGCGTCGGCGTCGCCCTTCGTCCACCAGTCGCGCAGGTTGCCCTGCGCGTCGAACTGGCGGCCGCGATCGTCGAAGCCGTGCGACATCTCGTGCCCGATGACGGCGCCAATCGCGCCGTAGTTCACCGGGTCGTCGGCTTCGGCGTAGAAGAATGGCGGCTGCAGGATGCCCGCCGGGAAGTTGATGCTGTTGAGTGACGGTGAGTAGAACGCGTTCACCGTGGGCGGCGTCATGCGCCACTCGCCGCGCTCCACCGGTTTGCCGATGCGGTCGATGCTCCGAGCCGACTCCGCCGCGCGCGCGGCGAGCCGGTTCGCGAACAGCGGTCCCCGCGTGATGCTGACCTTCGAGTAATCCCGCCACTTCTCCGGATAACCGATCTTCTCGTCGAACGCGGCCAGCTTCGTCGCGGCGGCCTTGCGCGTGGACTCGCTCATCCAGTTGAGCGTCGCGATGCGTTCACCCAGCGCCGCCTCGAGGTTGTGGACCAACTCCAGCACGCGCGCGCGGGCTCGCGGCGGAAACTCCTGCGCCACGTAGGCCCGGCCGAGGAGGTCGCCCAGGTCGCGGTCGGTGGCAACGAGGCAGCGCTTCCAGCGCGGTTGCTGCGCCTTGGCGCCGCTCAACTTCTGCTCGAGCCGGAAGCTCTCGTCCGCGAACGCCTGGGTGAGCGTGGGCGCCGCGTCCGCGATCGCGTTCCAACGCAGGTACGCCTTCCACGTCTCGAGCGGCACGTCGGCGACCAAGCCGCTCACGGCCTGGAAGAACTCGGGCTGCATGACGTTCACGTCCACCGGTCGCTTGCCGCGCCCGGCCAGGTAGTCCGACCAGTCGAAGCGCGGTGCGAGTCTCGCGAGCGAATCGCCGGACACGAGGTGATACGTGGCGTTCGGGTCCCGGCGCTGCACGTTCGTCATGCTCGCGTTCGCGAGCGCGGTCTCTAGTGCCAGCACGTCGGTCGCGTGCCGAGTCGCCGAGGCCTGGTCCTCGCCCGCAAGCGCGAACATCCGGCCCATGTGCGCCGCGTACTCACCGCGCAACGCCTTCGAGGCGGAATCCTGCTTGGTGTAGTAATCGCGATCGGGCAGCCCGAGCCCGCCCTGCCCGGCCTGCGCGATGACACGCGAGCTGTTCTTGGGGTCCTGGTTGCCGAAGTAGCTGAACAGCGCGCTCACGCCGTGCGCGTGGAACCATGCCACCTGTCTCGCCAGATCCGTCGTGGAAGTCATGCCATCCACTGCGGTGAGCAGCGGCTGGAGCGGAGCGATCCCAGCCTGCTCGGCCGCCGTCGAGTCCATGCAGCTCGACCAGTAGTCGCCGAGTTTCGACTCGTCGCTGCCGGGCTTGCCGTGCGCGGAGGCAGCGCGCGTGACGATCTCGAGCAGCGCCTTCTGGTTCCGATCGGCCACCTCGGTGAACGCTCCGAAGCGCGAATACGCGGCGGGGATCACGAACTGCGACTTCCACGTGCCGTTCGCGAACTGGTCGAAGTCACGACACGGAGAACACGTGGTGTCACGCGAACTGGCCTCGAGGTAGGTCTCCCCGCGACTTGCGGAAGCGAGCAGCATGCCGAACAGCACGGCGGTGAACACGAAGAGTCGGCGCACGGCGGTTCCTTTCGGGAGAACTGGCGGCAGGCGGGTCGATGAACCTTGCCAAGGTGGGCGGCGGCGGCGCGGCCGTCAAGCAATGACGGGATGAATGTCGTCGGGGCGAGTGCCACCGCGTTGCGGGACATCCGCGATGGGCTTGGCCCTGGTCCGATTGGAGGAGCGCGCGCAGGCCGCTTTGGCCTTGCACGCACTCTTGCCCGGACCTAGCCTGCGAATTGCTCGCGGCGCCGGCACGAAGCGCCGACCTTCCCCGGAGCTTTCGCCACTCTCGTACGGCTCGCACGGGACTGATGATTGCGGTCCCTGCCGTTCGAGCCATGTGGGAATCGTGCCGCAGGTGTCCGCGACGAGCCACCCCCGGGATCATCGTCCGCGGTCGGCCTGAGAGCGTGCCGACAGGAGGTCGCTCGCGCCAATGCGGTCATGGACGACCGATCCGCCCCACCACGGGGCAGGAGGTTCGTATGCGATCCCTCCCCTACCGGGCGCGCCGAGCCGCGCGCACTGTGCTGATGCTCGTCACGACGGTCTCCCTGTCGTTCTCCATCGCGCGAGCGGCCGGGATCAAGACCGCCGATCCCGATGCCGCGAGCAGCCGTCCGATCTCGGACTTCCTCCTCGCCCAGGGCTCCACCAACTTCTTCATCCCGCCGCTGCCGGACTTCATCGCGTGGACGGACAACGCCCCGTTGACGATGTTCGCCTCGGTGGACTACGCCGGCGTGGTGGCGGCGTACCTGCTCTCGCACGGCGGTCCGAACGTTGGCACGGAGATGGCGGGCACGGTGTCCGAACGTCCATTGCCCGATGGTCGGGCGGATGTCAACGTCACGCTGCACACGAAGAACGCCGTCACCTGGATCATCCCGTTGCCGGCGAGCGATCTCGCCACGGACCCGCTGCTCTATGGTGCGCGCGGGACCGAGCTGCTCGCCAACCCCTCGCTCGTACCGACGCTCTCGAGGTGCGAGATGCGCGTCAACTTCACGAACACCGCCATGGGGGCGCCGTTACCGGACCTGATCGCGTTCATCCTCGGGACGAACGATCCCGCGCAGGAGTTGCGGGCCGTGATGGTGAACGCGACGGGCGGTGGCACGATGCACGCGGCGGCCGGCGTTCCCGAGGGCACGCCGGGTCGCTTCACCCTTATTAACAACGGCGTGTTCCACGCGTCGTTCAAGGGCGGCACCGCGGACGGGTTCCCGGCCGAGCAGATCGTGCTACGGCCCGCGGGCTCGTCGATCGTGTCGGAGTCCTACCAGTTCGAGAACCCAACGGCCGCTGCCGCTTCACCGGCCGTGAAGCGCTCGAGCTGGGCGCGCGTCAAGGCGCTGTTCCGCTGACATGCAGTGACGAACGGTTGAGTTCGACGGGAGATTCCCGCGGCCACCCTCGCGCGAGGGTGGCCGCGGTGCGTGCGGCGGGACGAGACTAACGCACGAGCCGGAACGCGAGGCTCGCGTGGCGGCCACTTGTCGCGGCACCCACCACGTGGCCGGCATTCTCCGTGCGATGCCAGCCCAGCGCCAGCGACAAGTCCACGCCACTCGCGGGCCACCAGCGCAGCACGCCGGTGACGTCGTCGGTCACCGCGGCCACACCCTCGAGTTGCTGGACGGGCGGCACGGGCGAGCCGGGCACGAACGGCTCGTCGAAATCGTTCTCGCCCTTCCACGTGCGTCGCACGATCCCGGTCAACTGCCACGCCACGCGCGGATCCCAGCTGATGCGCGCGCGCAGTCGGCGGCTGTCGGGCCCCGACGGGAATCCCAACGGCACCGCTTGCGAAGTGAACGCCCGGCCGAAGAACGACGTGTACGTGTAGCGCGAGAGCCACGAGTACTCGGTGTTCCAGGTGAGACGCGTGAAGCCGTGCGTCCAGGCGCCGTCCAGTCCCAGCTGCCACGCGTACTTGTTCGGGAACGCGGCGCTCTTCGCATGCGCGTCGTCCACGAGGAGCTCGCCATAGAGCCGCGTGCCGTCCGCCACGCGCCACGCCACGTCCAACGCCACCTCGATGTTGTTGCGGTTGACGCCGGCGCTGTCTCCGTCCTGTTGCAGCAGCCGCTGCGCCACCGAGAACGGGATGACGCTCGCCAGGTAGACCCCCTGCCAGCCGGAGGAGCGGTAGCGCGCCGCCTCGCTCAGTCCCAGCCGCAACCCGCTCGTGGGCTGCCACTCGAGGCGATGCGCGGCGAGCTGTTCGCCGCGGCCGAGATCGGTCGTGGTGTGGAGCGCGAAAGCGTCGGCGCGGATCGGCTCGAACCTCGCGTGGAGCAGGAGCGCCGTGAGCGGCGCCGCGGTGCGCGACAGGAGCAGCGAGGCCTCCTCGCCCGGCCCCCACGCGAAGCGCTGCCGGCCCACGCTCACACTCCACCGCGTTCCGTTCGCGTATACGAGGTAGGCCTCGTCAGTCTGCGCCGCGAGGTCGGTACGCGAGACGAGCACGTCGGTGTAGCGGCTCGCCCCCTCGAGCTGCCCCGCGGTCAGGTGCAGGTAGGCGAGCCAGCGGTCGACCTGGGCGCTGCCGCGCACGTGGAGTCCAGTGCCATCGCGCCACTTCGATTCACGATTCCCATTCTCGTCGGAGCCCTCCCAGCCGCCCTCGAGCCCCACCGACAACTCGATGCGCTGGCCGGCGTCCCACTGCTGGTCCCAGAGCCGCGGCGTGGAGTGCGGTACGCGTGCGTCCGCGAACGCCACGATCGCGTCTCGCTCCAGTTCGCGCTCCATCCGGTCGGCGACCAGCGTGCGTACGAGCTCGCCTCGCCCGATCGGGGCGCCGGCCCCCATCAGCTCGATCCGGCGGAGCGGGAACGTGCTCAGGTGCGGCAGGCGGAAGCGACCACTGTCGGCGGGCAGGTCGTAGAGCTCCAGCACGCGCAGTTCGGACACGAGCGGATCGCGTGGTGACACGAACTCCAGCGGCGAAGCCTCCGCGGGGCCCATGGCGATCAGCAGCATCGTGGCGGAAGCGAGCAGCGAGAGCGGAAGAGGGGTGCGCACCCGGCGGATGCTAGTCGGGCCGCCAGGAAAGTGCATGGCGCGCACGGCAGCGCCGCATGGTTGACCTCGTTTCGGCGCATACGCTACCGTCCCTCCCTCTTTTTGAGAGGGGTGGTCCGCGGCCCGGCATCAGTCGGGCCTCGGCGTTCGACCCCCCACGCCGGGATGCTCCCTTGGCCCGGTCCAGGAGGCCCGCATGCGTCCCGGGAACCCCGAGGCGCTCTCCCTTTCTTACGATCCACGCCGCATCGAGCCCGAGCGCTACGCGTTCTGGGAGCGTCTCGGCGTGTTCCAGCCGCGCGCCGACCTGGCGCAGGGCCCGCGTGGCACCGGTGCCCGGGCGCCGTTCGTGATCGCGATCCCGCCGCCCAACGTGACGGGCTCGCTCCACATGGGACACGTGCTCGGCGAATCCGTGCGCGACTGCATCATCCGCTGGCAGCGCATGGAGGGTCGCGAGACGCTCTACATCCCGGGCATGGATCACGCTGGCATCGCAACGCAGAACGTGGTCGAGAAGAAGCTGCGCGCCGAGGGCCGTTCCCGCCAGGACCTGGGCCGCGACGGATTCCTCGATGCCGTGTGGAGGTGGAAGGAGCAGTACGGCGGCCTGATCTTCCAGCAGGAGCGCCGGCTGGGAATCACGCCGGACTGGACACGCGAGCGCTTCACGCTCGACGAGGACTACTCGCGCGCGGTGCTGCACGTCTTCAAGCACCTGTTCGACGAAGGGCTGGTGTATCGCGGCCGCTACATCGTGAACTGGTGCCCGCGCTGCCGCACGGCGCTGTCCGACGAAGAAGTCGAGATGGTCGAGACCGACGGCCACCTGTGGCACATCCGTTACCCGCTCAAGGACGGCGTCGGCTCTGTCAGCGTGGCGACGACCCGGCCCGAGACCATGCTCGGGGACACCGGCGTGGTCGTGCATCCCAAAGATTCGCGCTACGCGAAGCTCGTGGGCAGTTTCGCCGTGCTCCCGCTCGTGAGGCGCGAGATCCCGATCCTCGCGGATGACTCGGTCGATCCCAAGTTCGGCACCGGCGCGGTGAAGGTGACACCGGCGCACGATCCGAACGACTTCGCGATCGGCCGCCGCCACGGCCTAGCCGAGGTCGTGGTGATGGACGAGGGCGGCGTCATGAACGACGCCGCCGGCGACTTCCGCGGACTCGACCGGTTCGAGGCGCGCGAGCGCATCGTCGCCGCGCTAAAGGACGCCGGCTACCTCGAGAAGGTGGAGCCGCACCGGCACAGCGTCGGGCACTGCTCGCGTTGCGACACGATCATCGAGCCCTACCTGTCGTGGCAGTGGTTCGTGAAAATGGCGCCGCTCGCCGCGCCCGCGATCGAGGCGGCGAAGAAGGGCAAGGTCAAGATATTCCCGAGCCGGTGGAAGAAGGTCTACCTCCACTGGCTCGAGAACATCCGCGACTGGTGCATCTCGCGGCAGTTGTGGTGGGGCCATCGCATTCCGGTGTGGTACCGCGGCGACGAGATGGTGGTGTCGCTCGACTCGCCGCCGGGCGAAGGCTGGCGCCAGGACGAGGACGTGCTCGACACGTGGTTCTCGTCGTGGCTGTGGCCGTTCGCGACGCTCGGCTGGCCCGAGCAGACGGCGGACCTCGCGCGCTACTACCCGAACAGCCTCATGGTGACCGGCAGCGACATCATTTTCTTCTGGGTCGCGCGTATGATCATGGCCGGCTACCACTTCCTCGGCGAGGCGCCGTTCGAGCACGTCTACTTCACGAGCATCGTGCGGGACGCGCAGGGCCGGAAGATGAGCAAGTCACTCGGCAACTCGCCGGACCCGCTCGAGATGATAGAGAAGTACGGCGCGGACAGCGTGCGCTTCTGCATGGTGCAGACGCCCACGGGCCAGGACATGGTGTTCGACGAGAAGCGTCTCGAGACCGGCAAGTTCTTCGCGAACAAGCTGTGGAACGCCACGAAGCTCGTGTGCATGCGCCTCGGCGACGAGGATCTGTCCGGCGTCAAGGAGTCGCAGCTCAACCTGTCGCTCGCGGACCGCTGGATCCTGTCGCGGTTCGCGAACGCCGCAAAGGACGTGACGCGCAATCTCAAGACCTACCGCTTCGCCGAGGCGGCGCAGGCGGTGTACCAGTTCGCATGGAACGAGTACTGCTACTGGTACCTGGAGATGGCGAAGCCGCGCTGGGCGCTCGCCGACCTCGGCGACGCGATGAGCGGGGAGCAGCGCGCGGACCTGCGCACCGCGCGCTGGGTGAGCTGGAAGGTGCTGGACGGCATCCTGCGGCTGCTGCACCCGTTCATGCCATTCGTGTCGGAGGAGCTGTGGCAGGCGCTCCCGCACGACGGCGACACGCTCGCGACGGCCGCGTGGCCCAAGGCGAAGCGCACGTGGTTCGACGCCGCGGCCGAGCGCGAGGTGGGATTCCTGCAGGGTGTCGTGGTCGCGGTGCGCAACCTGCGTGTGGAGTCGAAGATCGCGCCCGGCAAGCCCGTGCGCGTGGTCGTGCGCGGCGGCAGCGCCCAGCTGGAGCTGCTCGAACGCCTCGACACGCAGCTGCGCCCGCTCGCGCGGATCGAGACGCTGGAGCTGGCGCGCGACGGCTCGCGGCCGCCGGTGGCGGCCTCGGCCGTGGTGGAGGGCGCCGAGGTGTTTCTGCCGCTCGAAGGGCTCATCGACCTCGACGAGGAGCGCGCCCGGCTGACGCGCGAGGCGCAGAAACTCCTCACCGACCTCGAGGGCGTGAAGAAGAAACTTCGCAACCAGGACTTCCTGCGCAAGGCCAAGCCCGAGATCGTGCAGCGCGAGAACGAACGCCTCGTCCAGCTCGAGGAGACGCTCGACAAGCTGAAGCGCGCACAGTCGAGCCTGTCCACGGTGCGCGACTGACGGCTCGTGGCGAAGCCTCGCTGGCGCGCGTTCGCCGGTCGCCGGGGCGCGGGGAATAGACCGGGGCGGGCGGCGTATGTCCCGCGAGCCCATTCACGGAGGATCCATGACCACGCCGACTCGCGCGCTGATCGCCGCCGCGCTCCTCACCACTTTCGCCGCGACCACCCTCGCCGGGCCTTCGCTGACGCTCTACACCTCGGACCTGGGACTCGTGAAGGAGAGCCGCTCGCTCGAGTTCAAGGGCGGCCGGGACACGCTCCGCCTGGAGGGCGTTTCGAATCGACTGGATCCGTCGTCGCTCCGCCTCGTGCCGAACTCCGGCCGGCTCGCTCGGCTCGCCTACCGCTGGGACGTGGCCACCGGCGATGGCCTGCTCGAGCGCTCGATCGGCGCGCGCGTGCGCGTCGTGAGCAAGAACGAACGCGTCACCGAGGGCACGCTGCTCTCCGCCGATGGCGGCTGGCTCGTGGTGCGCACCGACGACGGCGCGCTGGTCACGCTGTCGCGCGAGGCCATGCAGGAGGTGCGCCTCGCCCGGCCGGACGCCGGTCTCTCGCTCCGGCCCGCGATCGAAGCAGTGGTCGAAGGCGGCAAGCGGGGCGCCGGCAGCGCGGAGCTGCAATACCTCACGGGCGGGTTGTCGTGGGCGGCGGAACACACGCTCGTGCGCACCGGCGAGACGACCGCACGCTGGTCCGCGGTGGTGCGGGTCGAGAATACGACCGGCCGCGCGTACACCGACGCGCGCGTCAAGCTCATCGCCGGTGACGTGGCGCGCGCCGTGCCGGCCTCGCCGCGTCCCGAGATGGCGGTGATGATGAAGATGTCCGCCGATGCCGCCGGTGAACCGCCCAGCGAGCAGTCGTTCTCCGACTATCACCTCTACACGCTCCCGGGCACGGCGACGCTGCGCGACCGCGAGAGCCAGACGCTCGTGCTGCTCGAGCCGCAGGATGTCTCGATCAAGCCGCTCTACGTGTACCGGGGTGGCAACGCGGCGGGCGTGCAGTCGAAGCTCGAGATGTTCAACAGCTCCAAGGAAGGCACCGGCGCGCCGCTGCCTGGCGGTCGCGTGCGCTGTTACGCGCCGGACGCAGACCAGGACCTCCAGCTCACCGGCGAGAC
>JAHFBX010000234.1 GCA_023249815.1 Candidatus Eiseniibacteriota bacterium | reverse complement strand
TCGCGCTCGCGCTCTATGTCGGATGGACCGACGTGCTGCTCTCGATGCGCGTCGACTTGCGCATGACGTCGACCGACTGGCCGCTCGACCCGGTGGCGCGCAAGAGCGAGATCGCCCGCCGCGCGATCGGCGACGTTCGCCAGGCGCTCGCCGGCCAGCGCGCCAAGGTGGCCATCCTGATCCCGGCTTCCATCTCGCGCGACGTGGACCTGGGATCGGGCCAGGTGTCGGCGGCGACACCCGTGCGCCGCTACGCCCTCCGCGACGTGTTGGACGAGGGTCGTTCGCTGGCCGCGCTGGCGCCCGAGGTGGACTCCGTGGTCGTCGTCCACGACTACGAGCCCGGGCACGACGGGTGGAGCTACTTCCTCTCGCGCAGCGACTCGCACCTGGTGCCGCTCGGGCGTCTGCCCGCGGCGCACGCTCGTTTCGTCGAGGCCATGCTTGCAAACGGTCTGCCGGACGCGGCGCGTGACTACGCGGGCAAGGCGCTCGCCGACCGGCCGGGCGACCCGGAGCTTCGTGCGCTTCTGGAGCGGGCCACCGCAGCGCCGAGATAGGCGCATCCCCGAGCTCTCGGCGAGATGTGTGGGCTCGCGCCGCGGCTCACGCGACCCGCGGGAAACGCTTCTCAAGTCCAGCCGGGATCTGGCCGATGCCCTCCGAAGCGGAGACTCCTGCCGAAGGTCCGCCCGGACCGTCGGTCTCGCCGGAGCGTGACGCCAGCGTCCGGAGTCTCGAAGCGAGAGAGGATCCCATGATCCGAGCGATCAGACTCGCCCTGGCGGCGGCCGTGTGCGTCACGGCGCTCGTGGGCTGCGCCGTCAACGAGGCGCGCTGGAGCGGCGAGACGGCCTCGTACGTCGTCTACGCCAAGCAGATCCCGCTCTACCCCGGCGCCAAGGCACGCGATGCGATGGGTTCCGAGAGCTGGGGCGACACGCCTGACTCCTACTCCGAGGGCATGGCGGTGTGGTTCGAGGTGAAGGGTTACGAGAAGGAGAAAGTGCTGGCCTGGTACGAGGAGAAGCTCCCGAACGCCACCACCCATGTGCTGGACACGGGCAGCATCGAGATGACCGTGCCGGTGCCGAACGGTGAGCCCGGAGAAGACATGGGAGTGGTCATCGAGCAGGATGGCTTCCGTGTGTTCGAGAACACGAAGGCGGGCAAGCACAAGAAAACGTGAGAGTTGGCAAGTGTCACACCTCGGCCACCGGTCTTCGCGACCGGTGGCCGTCGAGTTTTCGGAGTGCGGTTCAGTAGTCGCGCTTCGCGGGCCGGTGAGCTCGACTGCTACGCCGTCGTCCTCTTCGGGTCGGCGCGGGCGATTCCCGCCGCGTACCGATCGCATGTGGCCACACGCAAAGATCCGTTGACGGCGCCTGATCGCGGACCTACGTTGCGAATCGGAAGTCGATCGGCCATGGAGGCCATCGTGATCGCTCTTCACGACCCCGAAATCGGATCGCGCGCAACCCGCGGCGTTTTTTGCGCTGCGGGTATTTTCGTGCCCGCGAGGCCGCGATCGGGTGCACCACCTGGGGAGGGCGTGCGTGAGGAGCACACGTGCCGGCCATGATCAGAGCCGCCGGGACGCGGGCGCGCATCGGGAAGCCGAGCGACCGCTCAGCGCGGCGGAGCAGAGCTGGCTGCTCGAACAGTTGGCGCGGCGCCCCGCTTCGGCCACCGCCGTGCGCGCTGCGGCGCGGCCAGGAGAGAGTTCGATCGTGATCGAACGCGACTCCGGAGCGGCCGCGGACGCGGTGCCGTCGCCGCGCGTGACGAGGGTCACCCGGGGCGGTGTGCTGCTGTCGACCACGCTTCCGGTGGCGCCGGCGGGGGAGGGCGCGAGCGCCGCGCCGATGCCGGCCGCACCGAGCGAAGCCGTGGGCACCGCCCCGGAATCCACCGAGACCACACCTCCCACGCGCGCGCACCGCGCCGCGCTCGAGGGGCTCAAGTATCGCGCGGTGTTCGCCTGCGCACGGTGCGAGGAAGGAGCACCGCCCGAGTCTCGATAGGCAGCGCCCCGCCGTGGGGCGAGCATGGGAGGACCGGCGCGAGGTTCGACGCGCGCGCCTCGATGCGCTCGAAGTCGTGGCCGGCCCTCCCCAGGAGGGAGGTGACACAAGAGATGGCGCGATTCCGCATTCACGATCTGACCACGATCGAGCGGACGCCCACGTCGCCGGCGTCGCTGCGCAACAAGCTCAGCGACATGATCCTGAGCTCGGTCAATGCGCGAGCGAAGGTGGAGGTGATCAACCCGGAGACAGGAGAGTATCGCATCGTGCTCCAGGGCACGCTCGACAAGGAGGAGACCAAGTTCGACGAGGGCTAGCCGAAGGCACGCCCCGAGGGGGTGATACGCATGCCGAGGATGGTCCCTGACAGCCTGACCGCGATCGAACGCACTCCCACGTCGCCGTCGGCCCTGTCGTCCGGGCTGTGGGACGTGTTGAGCCACTCGATCTCGAGCAGAGCCAAGGTGGATGGGTACAATCTCGAGACCGGCGAATACCGGATCGTTCTCCAGGGAACGCTGGACCTGGATCCGATGAACACGAAACCCTGACCAGTGAAGCCTCCGGCGGGAGGGAATCGAGGCTCCCTCCCGTCGTGATCTCGCGCCGGCGATGGGCCGGCGCTCGCGATTCCCTGGCTGTTGCTCGCCGACGGAGTGCCCGTGTGATCCGTATCCGTTCGATGGCATTCGCCGAGTTCCCCGAGATCGAGCCGCTGAATCCCGAGTTCCGCGCGGGCCACCAGAAGCTGCGGGTGACCGTGGACACGGAGCGCGTGGCGCGGCGGCCCGAGGACCAGGTGGTGGAGGCCCTCGCGCAGGCGTTCCCCGGCCTCCAGCGTCATCAGTGCCGGAGTGCCGCGGCACTCGGGGGCGCGCCCGTCGCGGGCACGCGCATCCTGCTCGTGCCGAACGACGCCAGCGCGAACCAGGCGCACGTCTTCGAGCACCTGACCCTCGAACTACTCGGCGCGCTCGACGACGCCGCGAGCCGGCTCTCGGGCGTGACCTGTGCCTACACCGAACCGCCCGAGCGGAATGACGTGTTCGTGGAGTGCGACGACGCCGACACGGCGTCGCTGGCCGTGTGGCTCGCCGCGGAGGTCATGAACGGCGTGCTCGCGGGTGAGGACGCAGCACCGCTCTATTCCGACGTGCTGAGCTGCGCGGGGCTCATGCACGGGTCGCCGGCGCGCGCATGGACGCCGCAGCGGCTCGCGCGAGGCGCGGACCTTCCCGAATCGCGTGCCGCCGCGGCGCTCGCCGTGCTCTCTCGCGCCAAGCTCGTGCAAGCGGTGGACTTCGCCATGAACTTCAGCGGCGAGCCGCACTACCGGTGCATCGCCGCGGGCGCACGGGCGGGCTCGCACGTCCGCGCCAAGTGAATCCCTGACGCGCGTGTGTGCCGACACGAATAAAACCGTTGACCCCTCCGAATCGCAAGCCTAGCTTGGGTGCAAGGCACCGGTCGCCATGGAGGCCCTCGTGCGAACACCCCACGACCCCGATTCAATCGCTCGCGACGCCCGAGGTGGCGCGTCTCGGGGTGGCCCCATGATCTTGCGCATCCGACCGGTGCGACGCGATGCGCGCTCCCCTCCGAGGGAGGCAGCGTTGCACCAGATCTGTCCTCCCTGGTCTGCGCGTCGCGAACGAACGGCATAGGAGGGCGTCAGGGCTCACCCGCTCGGTCGAGCCCCGCCCGATCCAGGCCATCTCGCGCCAGCCATCGTTCGCGACTCGCGCGGCCGGGGGAACGCGACCCGTGTGAACACCCCGCGGGACCCCTGCTGCGTGTGTGAGGCCGGCTGCGTCATCGCTCGCCGCGCCGGCCGAGTTCTCAGAGCGATGACGCGACCCGCCGCGAACATGCATTTCGCAGCGAACGGCGCCGGTCCGTCCGCCGCATGCGCCACATTTGCGCAGTTCCTCACAGTCGAACTCCGCCCATTGCCGATACTTCGAGGAACCGCCCCCACGCCGCCCTCGTTCCCGCAGCTCGCTCGGCCCGACTTCCTTCGCGAGGGATTGGTCCCATGGCATGCCCCGCCCGACTCCGCTGCGTGCCGCGCCGTGACCGCGCAGCCACCGTGTTCGCCGCGCTCGCGTTCACTTTGCTCGCTCCCGCGGCCGCACGCTCGGCCGACGAGATCCACTGGACGATCCTCGGCCAGACCGCGGTGACGTTCGACTGGCGTGGGTCGGCGGCCGAGAACACGATCCGCTTCGGCACCAGCCCCGGGACCTACTCGAGATCGGTTTCCGCGCAGACCCCGTCGCCGACGCCCGACTCGTCGCCCGGACCGTTCTGGGAGGCGAAGCTCACCGGACTTCTCGAGAACACGCTCTACTACTACTCGATCGGCAGCGAACCCGAGCAGACGTTTCGCACGCCGCCGCCGCGAGGCAGCGCTGGATTCTGGATCGCGCAGGAAGCCGACATCGGCAGCACCGTGAGCTACTCGGCCGTCGGCCCATCGCAGGCGCTGATCGCGCAGGACCTGCCCGCGCTCGCTGGCGACGACCGGCCGCGGCTCGTGATCGTGCCCGGCGACCTCACGTACGGCGACCAGAACGGCATCGCGAACGTGGACGGCCACTTCAACGACGTCATGCCGTGGTCGCGTACGGCCGCGTACATGGTGGCGTGGGGGAACCACGAGTGGGACACGTCCGTGGGCGGCGACGACTTGAACAACTACGAGGGCCGGTTCGACTTCCCGAACTCGCAGACCTCGCCCGGGGCGAGCGCCGCGATCGGCAATGGCCCCGGTGAGGACTGGTACTGGTTCGACTACGGCAACACGCGCTTCATCGCCTACCCCGAGCCCTACAGCGGCGCATGGAGCGACTGGGCCACGAAGGCCGACGCCGTGATGGCGGCGGCACAGGCGGACGGCGCCATCCAGTTCATCATCACCTACGGCCATCGCCCGCCGTGGTCGTCCGGCTCGGACCACGGTGGCGAGAGCTCGCTCGCGTCCATGATGGCCACGATGCACGGCAAGTATTCGAAGTACGTGCTGAACATCGCGGGGCACAGTCACCACTACGAGCGCAGCGACCCGGCGCAGACGAACGGCATGCTGCACATCGTGAGCGGCGCCGGCGGCTCCTCGCTCGGAGGCCTCGCCTCGCCCGCCCCGAGCTGGTCGGTCTTCCGCCTCGACCACCTGGAGCACCTGCGCCTGCATGTCCAGCTCGGACGCATCGACGGCTACGCCATCTGCGGCCCCGCGGGGGCCGGGAACTCGGACACCTGCACGCAGGGCACGATCGTGGACCAGTGGACGATCGTGGCGCCGGGTGGGGGCGGCACGTCGGACGTCACGGCTCCCGCGGCGGTGCGCGACCTGCGGCAGTAGCCGCGGCCTCGGGCCGTCGGCAGCACGCATGAAGGGGCGGCACGAGTGATCGTGCCGCCCCTTCATGCGTGCCCGCCGGCTACCGGGTGCGCAGGTCCCTCACGGACGCGGGCGGCGTC
>JAHFBX010000233.1 GCA_023249815.1 Candidatus Eiseniibacteriota bacterium | reverse complement strand
CTCGCATCGAGGAGCGCGCTGTAGACGAACAGGAAATCCTCCCGTCCGCGCTCGAGACAGTCGAGCGCCTCGCGCCGGGCCTGATCCTCGAGCGTGCGCCAGTTCCAGCCTCGCCACGCCACGCCGCGGCGCTCGAGCGTGTCCCACAGCGAATCCCCGGGCAGCCCGCCCGGGGCGAAGATGTCGTCTCGTTCCGGCAGGTCGAATGACGCCAGTTCATCGCGCGGCACCTCGTAGAGGTCGAAGTAGCCCCGAACCCCACGCCGCGACACGAGCGCGGTGAGCCAGCGCGAGAGCCGCCAACTCTCGCGGAGCCTGGCGGGCAACAACCGCAGCCATTCGAAGCCGCGGAACACGCTGTGCCCCGCCGCGCGCCGGTACATGAGCCAGCGGCCGTGCTCGCGCGCCGGTCGGCCGGTGAATGCGGTGGGCAGCGCACCCGAGCTGAACCCCAGCACGGTCGCGAGCGGACGGCGCTCGGAGAGCCGCGGCGCGAAGGCGGGATCGGTGCCGGCTAGGCGCCAGCCGAGTGCGTCCACGAGCACCACGACCATCACCGGCCTCACACCGTCTCCCGGTGCTCGGCGGTCTCGGTGAGCGAGGAATCGATCACGCGCCCCCACGCCGCGAGTGCCTCGAGGCTGGCCTGGGCGAAGCGGGACTCGTCCGTCACTCCCAGGCGGCGGAGCGCGTGCAGCGCCCCCGCCGGAAGTATGGGTTCCCTCGCCGACTGCGCCGCCGCGAGCATGAGCACGACGCCCGTCCCGTGCACGCGAAGCAGCGGTGTGCCGGCTCGCGCGTAGCGAAGGCGCGCGATCAAGCGGTCGCGCTGCCGCGGCCTGCCGCGGTCGCCGGTCGCCTCCCGGTCGAGCATCGTGTTCGCGCCGATCTCGGCGCTCCGGCCGAGCCCAGGCGAGAGCGCCCGGCGCCAGCGCCGCGCCAGCGATCCACGCGCCGACGCCGCGAGCGCTCGCGCCCACGGGTCCGTCACGGAAGCGTGCGCACCCGTGGCCTGCGACCACCACGCCGCGCACCACCCGCGTACGGCCGAACGCCAGGCTTGCCCAGTGGGAGTGGACTCCGCGCGCGGACCCGTGCCCGCGCGCCACGCGAGCGCCTGTTCCCAGAGCGGATCGAGCCCCTCCCATGCTCCCGCGAGCCACGAGGGCAGGCCGGTCGGGGCACCGAGCGCCCTCGCACGCGCGACGCGCGCCGCCGCCCGTTCCGGCAGCTCGCCCTCCGCGAGCGTGCGCGTCGCCGCGAGATCGAGCGCGCTCTTCAGGATCGCGTGCCGCGCGCGCAGGTCCGGAAGGTCCTGCCCGGCCACGTGCCAGGCCGACAGCAGTTCGAACGCACGATTCTCGAGGAGCAGCAGGCGCTCCTCGGCGCTGATGTCGGCGGGCTGCCAGCGCGGGAGCTTGGAGAGGATCGCGGCATCGCCAATCAGCACGCGTCCCGCGCGCGCGAGCTCCACCGTGGCCGGCCGGGCCGGCATGCGCGCGAGCCCCGCTCGGCTCACGATCGCCACTTCGATCGGCGCCACGAGGCCGACCGCGCGCGCGATGTCGGCGTACTCGCCCGCGGGGGTGGCCGCCCGCGCGCGCCCCGCTCGGGTGACCGCCGTCTCGTCGTGCATCACCGCGTAGAGGTCCAGGTCGGAGAGCTACACTCGACGACCGGCGTGCTCCACCCAGACCGCGTCGCCCGAAGCATGGCTGCCCGAGAGCACGAGCGCCTCGAGCCCGGTCCCCGCCCAGCGCTCGATCAGCTCGACGACGGGCGCCCAGTTGTCCGAAAGGCCGGAGCCCGTGCCCGGCATCCACCGGTCCACGGGCTCCGGACGCTCGCTCGGAGCGGCGTTCACGGCTGGACCATGATCCGCCGCGGAAGGGAACGCGCCGGCGGCAGCGATGGGCGTTGGACCTCGCAGTTCCGACACATGGCATCGACCCCTAGATTCGGCGGTAGATGAACCCCGGGATCTCGTGGACTCGGCGGTTGAGCACGGTGCCGAGCACCCGCCCTCCGGACTTGCGCAGCATCTCGACGGCGCGTGCCACGACGGGACGCTTGGCCCGGCCAGCGTGTAGCACGAGGATGACGCCGTCGACCAGACCCGCAAGTGTCGCCGCGTCCGGCGACTCCACGACCGGTGGACCGTCCACGACGACCCAGTCGAACACGCCCGCCGCCGACTGGAGCGCCGCGCGAATCACTGCCGCTGGCACGTTCCCGGACGTGACTGCTTCCTCGGTCGCTGGCATGGCCGCGAGGTTGGGCGTCATGAGCCCGGCCATGGAAGGCGAGGCGACCCGCGCGTCGAGCACCGCATGGCGCTGGCTGTCGTCAGCGAAGCACACCGGGCGACGGGCGTGCGCATCCACGAACAGCACGCGAGAGCTGCCGTGGGCGAGCGCCTGCGCGAACTGGAGCGCCACCGTGCTCGTGCCCTCGCCGGCCTGGGCGCTCGTGAACATGACCGAGCGCGGCGAACGGTCCGCGAGCACACTCTCCAGGTTCACGCGCAGCGCGGTGGTCTCGCGCACCGCGTCCTCGCTGAGCTCCACGCCACCCAGCAGCGGGAGCGGCGCGGGGATCGCCTCCATCGCGGCGTTACCCCAGCCAGCGGGCGGCGTCTGCCCGGGCGGGGCGCCGAGCGGCGCAGGCCCCAGGCCCAGTCGCTGGCGTGTGGATTCGGCCTTCTTGAGCGCGTCGTAGATGCGGGTCATGGTTTTCCTTTGAGGACTCAGCCGTTCCTGCGGCGGCGCTCGGAGAGCGACGCGAGCACCGGCAGGTCGAGGTACTCCTCAGCTTGATTCGCGGTGCGCACGGTCAGGTCGAGCCCGTCTACGAAGAACGCGATCGCGATGCCCACGAGCAGGCTGAACGCCGGGGCGAGGGCGAGGCGCACGAGGTCGAGCTGATTCGTGGGTTCCGCCACGCCGGCCGGGGCGAGCACGATGACGCTGATGTCGGGCATGGTGTTCGCGGTGATGAGCGCCTGGTCGCGCGCATCGGTGACCTCGCGCAGGCGCTGCCGAAGGGCGGACAGTGCGTTGTCGAGTTCGTCCATCTTCTTCAGGTTCTGGGGAGCCGCGAGCAGCTCCTGGCGCACCGCGGCGATCTCCTTGTCGAGCACGGCGAGGCGCGATTGCATCTGCTGGGAGCGGGAACCGGCGAGGCGCACGCGCGCGTCCACCTCGCGCCGCAGCAGGCCCTGCAGCGTCTCGAGCGTCTGCCGGGCGCCGACGACCTCGGGGGCGTCCTCGCGCAATGTCTCGGAGAGCAGCGCGATCTTGGTCTGCTGCTCGAGCACCTTCTGCTTGAGCGACACGAGCGCCTGCTCGTTCGTGAACTCCAACGCCCCACCGAACGTGGGCAGGTCGATGTCCGGATCCGCCTGCATGCGGCGCATCGTCTCCTCGACGCTCTGCGCGGCGGCCAGATCGGCGGCGACCTCGGTGCGGTGCTGTTCGAGGGCGCTGATTTGCGCCACCCAGCTCTGGGTCTGCGCGAGTGGCGCGGCGATGCCCGTCTGCTCGGTGTAGTCGCGGCGCTCCTCCATACGGGACCGGATGTCGGCCTCGAGCTGCGCGATCTCCTGGTCCAGGAACTGGCGCGGCTGATCGAGCGTCAAGCGACTCTTCCGGTACTCCAAGTAGGCGTTCATCATCGAACGGCATGCCACCTGGGCGACGCTCGCGTCGAGGTCGCGGTAGCTCACGGCAATCACGTTGCTCTTGCCCATGACCTCGACGTCGACGTTTGCGACGTCCAGGCTCATCACCTGCCTCGCCCGCTTCGACTCGGCGTCAAGGAGCTCGCGAGCCCGTCGCACGACCGCGGCGCTCTTCATGATCTGCATCTCGCTGCCGAGCTCCTGCTCCCAATCGTTGAAGATCTGGCGATCTGGACGCAGGATGCTCTGGCGCTCTACGCGTTTCACGAGGATGCGGCCCGACGACTGGTAGTAGGCGGGCGTGCTCAGCCACACGACCAGCACGGTGGCCGTGGTGACGAGGAACAGTCCGAGGATGATCCACTTGCGGCGGAACAGCACCGCGAAGAATTCACGAGCGGTCGCCTGGCGGACGATGTTGGGCGCGGCTGAGGGCGTGGGCTGGCTCATGAGGGCTTTCCCGTCACTCCCGGATGACGCGCGTCACGAACACGCGGTCGAGGTTGAACAGCTCCCAACCGATCAGGGAGCTCGACAGAAGGTTCCCCGCCGGGGCAAGGAATTGCTGCGTGAACACATTGAGGTTTCCGATCGTCGAGCGCGGCACGAAGATGATGTCGAACCGGCCCACGACCGCGTCCGCGAGGTCGTCGCCCTTGAGCAGCCGGTCGAGCCGGATGCGCGACACCGACACGGTGCGCGCGCCATCCCGGTGGAACAGCAGCACGCTGTTGCGCGCCGCATCGTCCTTGAGCCCGCCTGCCGCCGTGACGGCCTGCATCACGGTCACGAACGGTCCCGCCGGGTAGCTGCCGGGCTTGTCCACGCGCCCGATGACGTGCACGACGTTTCCCGCCACGTCGATGACGTTCACGACGACACGCGGCAGCCGGAGGTCGGCCGAGAGGAGCGCGACGATGTTGCGCTGGAGCTCCATCGGCGTGAGGCCCGCGGCGATGACGTCACCGGCCGGGAACACGGTGATGCGGCCGTCGGGTCGAACGCGAACGTCGCGGAAATCCGCGAGACCGTCGGGGCGGCGCCCGAAGTCGAGCTGCAAGCGGTCCCCGGGAACGATCCGGTACTCCGGCACCCGGCTCCAGTCCATGCCGGTGGTGTCGGCGGACGTCAGCGAGGTCTCGGCCCGGGCCGCGGCCGGCAGGCCGATCGCCAGGATGGCGAGCAGGATCAGGGTTCGAAGCTTCACACGATCTCCCGGGTTCGTGGGCACTCCGGGACGCGCGCGTCCTACGCTCCGCCGTTCAGTGATGGCGGCGAGGCGGAGAAGACGCTCACGAGGCCCGGGTGGGTGCCCGGCTCACACTTCGACGACAGGGCCTGCGATGGTGCGGGTCATGTCGCGATGGAGTAGCAACGCGCGTCTCGGGAGTTCCTCCGCCAGCGTTCGACGACCACCATGCGAGGTGGTCAGGGAAGATTGATTATCCCCCGCCGTTTGGGCGTCGTCAACTGATTGAACCCTCTGGGACGCCTCGGCGTTATCGGCTTCGGGCAATCTGCACTGGAGCCAATTCCGCGAGCACGGCCCCACAGTAGAGAGGGGTCAGTATTTCGTGGTGTCCGGTGAGAGAATAGCCCCGAGCGCCGGGCGCGCGGGTGGGCCGTTCCACCACGTTGACGCGTGGCCGGTAGTGCTGGATCTGGTCCATGTTCACCGTGGTGAGGTCGTCGAGCGAGGCGCCCAGGTTGCGGGCCACGGCCAGCGCTTTCAGGAACACCTCGGGCATGAGCACGGCCGAACCCACATTCAGGACCACCGCGCCGCGTGCCTCCGCTAGCGTGGCGGCCAGGATGCGGAAATCACGCAGCGAACCATCGCCCAG
>JAHFBX010000232.1 GCA_023249815.1 Candidatus Eiseniibacteriota bacterium | reverse complement strand
TCGCGGGATCGGCGACGAGCGCGATTCCCGCGGGCAACTCGTCCACAAGACGCTGGACGCCGAGGCGCTCGCCGAGTCCGGCATGGGCGGGCACGGCAATCGACATCAAAGCGACGGCGGCGAGCTGGGGGATGCCACGTCGAACGCGCAAGGGAACTCCGGCGACCCGGTCGGACTCGCCGAGTTTGTCAGTCCCGCACCCGGGATGTCCAGCCCGGATCGCGCGCCGGGAGTCGCTCGCGCACGCGCTCCAGGACCTCGCCCACGTCGATCGAGGTGAGGCAGCGAAGGTGTCCGAGCGGGCAACGGTCGCGGCCGTGGGGCGTGCACGGCTGGCACGGGAGGTCGCGGCAGATCACGGCATGGCCCTCGCCCACCGGAGCGAATCCCAGCACCGGCGACGTGCTGCCGAAGATCGCCACGACCGGGCGACCGCGGGCCGCGGCGAGGTGCATGAGCCCCGAGTCGTGCGTCACCGCCACGGCGCATTCCCCGAGCAGCCCGGCCGCTCGCGACAGGCTCTCGCAGCACCAGGTGGAGGACTCGGAGGCCTCGACTCGCTCGGCAAGCCTCGGCAACTGCCGTTTCTCGCTGGGGGTCGAGAGCACGAGCCGGGCGAAACCCGCCTGCTGGAGCGCCTGGTCGAGCGCCACCCACCGCGCCTCGGGCCAGCGCTTGGTCGCGTGCCGGGCTCCCGGGCAGAGCGCGACGCGCGGGCGAGCGGAGGCGAACGCTTCCCATCGTGCTCGCGCCCAGGCCTCCGTTTGCGGCTCCACGAGCACGCGCGGCGATCCGGAGACGGCGATCCCGAGCGGCGCCAGGGCCAAGGCGAAGCGCGCGGTCGCGTGCGGAAGCGGCGCCGGCCGACTCCAGCGCGCGCGCACCCAGCGCTCGCGCCGGAGCCGGTAGCCATTCGCGCGCAGCACGGGGGCCTGCTGCCGAAATGTGAGCACGCGCGTGCGTGTGTTGCCGTGCAGGTCCACGATCAGGTCGAAGTCCTCGAGCTCGGCGCTCATCGAGACCACGTCCTCGAGCCGGCGAGCGTCCCGCTCGAGCGGGCGCACGTGCCGGATGGCCGGGTCGGAGCGCAGGACATCGGCGTACTCCTCCTTCACCCAGTAGTGGAGGTCGGCCTCCGGCCACGCGGCCGCGAGCGCATGCACGACGGGCAGCGTCAGCACGACGTCGCCGAGCGAGGAGAGTCGCAACACGGCGATGCGCCGGAAGCCGCCCGCGGGCACGGTCACCGCGGTCATCGCGCGGTGCTCGAGCGTGCGGCGTTCACGCGTCTCGGAACTGCATCGCGTGCAGCCGGCGGTACGGGCCCTCGGCCTCGATCAAGTCCTGATGGCGCCCGTGCTGCACGATGCGGCCGCGCTCGAACACGAGGATGCGGTCCGCGTGCCGCACGGTCGAGAGCCGGTGCGCAATCACGAGCACCGTGCGGTCGCGCATCAGGCCCTCGAGGGCGTCCTGCACGAGGCGTTCGCTCTCGGTGTCGAGCGCTGACGTGGCCTCGTCGAGGAGCAGGATGCGCGGGTCACGCAGCAGCGCCCGCGCGATCGCGAGGCGCTGGCGCTCGCCGCCCGACAGGCGCACGCCGCGCTCGCCGATGATCGTGTCGTAGCCCTCGGGCATGCGCGAGACGAACTCGTGCGCGTGAGCGGCGCGCGCGGCGCGCTCGACCAGGCCCGGGTCGGGATGCTCGAGCCCGTAGCCGATGTTCGCCCGCACGCTGTCGTGGAACAGGATGGTCTCCTGCGACACGACGCCCAGCTGGCCGCGCAACGACGCGAGGCTCGCGTCGCGCAGGTCCACGCCGTCCAGCGTGACGCGCCCCGCGCTGGGATCGTGGAAGCGCGCGAGCAGGTCGAGCGCCGTGCTCTTGCCCCCGCCGCTCGCCCCGACGAGCGCCACCACCTCGCCGCGACGCACTTCGAAGTCGACGTCGTGCAGCACCTCCACTCCCGGCTGGTACGAGAACGAGACGTGCTCGTAGCGGATCGAGCCGGTGAACGGCGCGAGCGTGAGCGCGGCGGGCGAGTCCGCGATCGCGGGCGGCGTGTCCAGCACGGCCCAGACGCGGTCGGCCGCGCCCACGCCCGCGGCGAGCGTCCCGCCCATCTCGGACAGGCTCTTCACCGGCGACAGCATCGCGAGCAGCGCCGCCACGAACGTGAACAGGCGCTCGGGCGGCAGGGTGTTCGTCTCGAACACCTCGCGTGCGCCCATCCACCCGATCGCGACCGCGACCACGATGATGGCGTACTCCGACAGCGGCTTCGCCGCCGCCGAGACGCGGCGCAGCCGCGTGAACGCTCGGAAGTAGCCGGTGTTTGCCGCCTCGAACCGGCGCTCTTCGAACCGCTCGGCGCCGAACGCCCGGACGATCCGTCCGCCGCTGATGTTCTCTTGCAGGATGCCGGTGAGCGTTCCCATCCGCTCCTGCGCCTGCCCCGAGCGCTTGCGCATCTTGCGGCCGATCGTCACGAGCGCCCACGCCGCCGGCGGTAAGACGACGAACGAGAACAGCGCGAGTCGCCACGACGCAGCGAACACCCACAACAGGCAGCCCAGGAGCGTGAGTCCGTCCTTCAACAGGTTGCTGATGCCGGCGGCGAGCGAGCCTCGCAGCGCTTCCACGTCGTTCGTCAACCGCGACAGGATCTCGCCCGAACGACGATCCTGGAGCCACGACAGCGGCAGCGACTGGAGGTGACCGAACAGCCGCCGGCGCAGGTCACGCATGGCCGCTTGCTCCACCGAGACGCTCAGGTAGGAGGCCGCGTAGTCCGCGACGTTCCGCACCAGGAACAACGCCAGGATCAAGACGCACAGTCGCTCGAAGGTGCGGAACGGCCGCTCCGCCTCGAGCCAGCCCGCCACCACGTGCTGGAGGCTGGCGAGCCAGGATCCTGTGGCTCCCGCGCTGACCGCGGCCGGCAGCGCCGTGCCGCTGAACAGCACCGCCATGAACGGTTGGATGAGCGCGATCCACAGCGTGGAGGTGAGCGAGTACACCACCATGCATGAGATGGCACAGGCCAGGCGAAAGCGGTAGGGCCGGAGCAGCCCGAACAGCCGGGCGAGCGCGGTCACGCCGTCAGGCGTCGCGGCCTTGGGCCTGGGCGGGCGGAAGCGGCTCCGCGAGCGCGGCGAACAGGTCGCCCCGGCCCGTGAAGTCCGCCGGCGTGTCCTCGGGGCGGGCCGAGAGCTGGCCGGCCTCGACCAGCTCGAACACGATGGCGCCGATGTCCTCGGTGGACCTCACCCCCCACTCCCGGAACACCATGGGCGCGAACGACCCGAACTCCTCGCGGGCCATGCGGATGATGCCGTCGGTGAGTTCGCGCCCCGAGAGGTGGCGCCGTGCGGGGTCCGCCAGCCGGTCCGCCGGCAGCGCGCGAACGGTCTCGCCGAGCGCCGACACGAGGAACACGTAGGACTCGCGGGCGAAACGGCTTCCGCGCGCGCGCAGCTCGTCCACAGCGTCCCGGAACAGCGTCTCCTGGCTCATCGGCATCCTCCCCTCCAAGCGGCGACGACTATAGGCGGCCGCGGGAGCCCGGCACAAGCGGGCCGCGCGACGGTCTCCGGAGCACGACGCGCCGCTGAGCCCAGGCCACGGCACGCGTCGGATGGTCGAGGTTGTAGTGGAGGCCGCGGCTCTCGCGACGCCGCATCGCGCACACCACGATCAGACTTCCCACGAGCGCGATGTTGCGCAGCTCGACCAGGTCGGGCGAGAGCCGCAGTCGCTCGTAGTCGCGCTCGATCTCGTGCGAGAGGAGCGCCAGTCGCCGCGCCGCGAACGCGAGGCGTTCGTCACTGCGCACGATGCCGACCAGGTCCCACATGACGCGGCGCACGGAGTCCCAATGGTGGTCCGAAACCGCCGCCTCGCGTGGCGGCCGCGTGCCCGCTGACCGCCACGCGTGCGGCCTCGGAACCTCCGAGACCGTGGCCAGGCGCACCCGCACCTGGTCGGCGGTACGGTGCGCGCCGACCAGTGCCTCGAGCAGCGAATTGCTGGCGAGCCGGTTCGCTCCGTGCAGCCCCGTGCACGCCACTTCGCCCACCGCGAGCAGGCCGTCCAGGTCGGTGCGCCCGGCGAGCGTCGCGCGGATGCCGCCGCACATGTAGTGCGCCGCCGGCACCACCGGGATGGGATCACGCGCCAGGTCGAGCCCGAGCTCGCGCAGGCGCGCGGCGATGTTCGGGAAGCGCCGCCGCACGCGCGCCGCGGGCACGTGCGTCAGGTCGAGCCAGACGTGCGGTTCCCCGCGCCGTTTCATCTCGCGGTCGATGGCGCGCGCCACGATGTCGCGGGGTGCCAGCTCGGCGAGCGGGTGCACGCGGGGCATGAACCGCGCGCCATCCAGCGTGCGCAGCACCGCGCCCTCTCCGCGCACCGCCTCGCTGATCAGGAACGTGCGCGCGAGCGGGTGGTAGAGGCAGGTGGGATGGAACTGTACGAACTCGAGGCTCTCGACCGACGCGCCGGCGCGATACGCCATGGCGAGACCGTCCCCCGTCGCCACGTCGGGATTGGTCGTGTAGAGGTAGACCTTCCCCGTGCCGCCTGTGGCGAGCACGGTGGCGCGCGCCGTCACCGGCCGGATACGGCGCGAGGTGCGGTCCATGACGTAGGCGCCCCAGCACGCGTCGCGGCGCGCGCCGCGCCTGCGCCCGCCCAGGCGCGAGTCGAGGATCAGGTCCACGGCCAGCTGATCCTCGCGAAGCTCGACGTTCGGATGCGCGCGCACCTGCTGGAGGAGCGCGTGCTCGATGGCCCGGCCGGTGAAGTCCGAGGCGTGCACGATCCGCCGCCGCGTGTGCCCGCCCTCGCGGCCCAGCTCGAAGCCGCGTCGTGAGCGGTTGAAGCCCACGCCGAGCGCCGCGAGCTCGCGCACGCGCTCGGGCGCTTCGCGCACCACCGCGCGCACCACGTCGCGATCGCAGAGCCCGGCGCCCGCGCGCAGCGTGTCGGCTTCGTGCCGTGCAAAGCTGTCGTGACCATCGAACACAGCGGCGATCCCGCCCTGAGCCTGGTTCGTGTTGGTGTCGTCGGCGCGCTTCTTCGTGAGCACGAGGACGCGCGCGTGTTCGGCGAGGCGGAGTGCCAGCATGAGTCCGCCGATGCCGCTCCCGAGCACCAGCACGTCCGCGGTCCCGCGCCGTGTCATGGCCGGGGCTCCCGCACGAGCCGCTCCACCTCATCGCCTCCGGCGAGCCAGTGCCAGGCCGTCTCGAGCACGGCGACGCGCTCGCGCGGCGCAGCCGCCGGCCAGCGCACGGCGTCCTTGGCCGTGAGCAGCAGCGTGCCGCCGCCGGCCGCGCGCGACTCCTGCGCGGCCTCCGAGGCGCTGAACCAGTGATGGTCGCGTCGCGTGCAGAGCGTGACGGGCGAGAAGCCCGCCTCGCGTGCACTTGCCGCCACGGCTTCGGGATTGCCGGTGGCGGTGAGCACGCGTGCGGGGCCGGTCGCGGGCCACGGCGTCCCGTCCAGCGTGCGCACCCCAGCCAC
>JAHFBX010000231.1 GCA_023249815.1 Candidatus Eiseniibacteriota bacterium | reverse complement strand
ATTGCGCAAGTGGAACTCGATGTCGTCGCCCTCGCGAACACGGATGAACTTGCCGGGCACCGAGCCGCCGAACGTCCAGAACGTGTACTCCACGCCGTCGGCGATCCGCTTCACGACCTCCCTCACTTCCAGCCTGACCACCACTCTGGTGGCGTGCTTCCGCGTGACGGGCGTCGGCACCGCGGGCGCATCGCTGAGCGCGGCCTCCTCGCTGCCGCTCACGCTCGCCGTGCGGGCGGTGCGCGAGCTGGGTTCTTGCGACGCGGGTCCGGAGGAACAACCGCCGCCGAAGGCGAGCAACAGCGCGAGCGCCGCGAACAGCGCGAGCGCCCACGCCCGGGATCGGGTGATGAACGGCCTGGTTCTCATGACGACCTCCGAGGGAGGACAGCGTCTGGGCGGTGAAGGGGACTGACAGAGCAAGCTTCGGGCGCGCGGGCAGGCTCGTCCATGACCGGCGTCATGTCCACGAGTCCGTTGGCACTTAAGGCCTTGCGCGGCGCCGGGACGATGCGCGGCGAGGACCGCGCGAGCGCTTCGAGGACTGTGGCGTCGCCTGGAGACGGTCCAACCAGCCGAATACGGCATGTTCCTCGGCGTGGAAGTGGAGATTCATCAGCTCGGCAAGGTCCAGCACCAGCACGAACAGCCGCTCGTCGCGTCGTTCGCTTGCCGCTGCGGACAGCAGCTTCTCCAGGTCGCGACTCATCGCGCGCAGCTCGGCGTGGTCCGCGCGCAGTCGCCGAAGCGTCTCGGCGAGCTCGGGGAACTCTTGCTCGAGCCGAGGGAATACCGCGGCCTCCTCCGCCGACATGTGGCCGGCGTAAGCCCCGAGCAGGAACGCGGCGAACGATTGCAGCGAGCGAAGCTCGATCGCACGCAGCCGGCCGGCGCCACCACTGCGCAACAGCTGCTCGACGCGGCGTGCGCGGCGCAGTGTGCGACGGTGCTCGGAGCGAAGTCGCCCGAGTGTTCCGCTCGCGCCGCTGGCGTCGTTCGCGGGGTCCATGTTCGTAGCATCGGGGCGAGCCGGTCTCGGGCGTATGACGGCCGTCATCCAGCTCCCCGTCCCGGTCCTTCGCGGCGGAAGTCGTTGCGGCGGGCTGGCGCGGCAAGGGGCGGCTCAGGCATGCTCGGTGGCCACCGACCCACCGAGGGGGACTCGATGAGCCGCACGCACGCCGACAGGCTGGAGGCCGCGCTGGCCGCCTCCCCCATGTTCCGTGATCTGGCCCCGCCGCTTCGCGATTCCCTGGCCCGGCTCGCCACGCTCGAAGATCTGGAAAAGGCCGACGCGCTGTGGAACGCGGGGGATCCCTCCGATGCGCTCACCGTGATCGTGAGCGGCCGCGTGAAGGTGGTGAGGCACGCCGACACCGGCGACGTGATCCTCGAGATGTTTGGGCCCGGCGAGGCCGTGGGCGCGGTGGCGGTGTACAACCAGATCCCCTACCCCGCCACCGCCATCGCCATGGAACCCACCACGCTGCTCCGCCTGCCGCGCCGGGATTGGTTCGACCTCCTCGAGCGCGACCCGGCGTTCACGCGCGCGGTGCTGCTCGCCATGACGCGGCTCAATATGGCGCTGACGCGGAAACTCGCGGGCATGCACGGCACGCGGGTGCAGTCGCGCGTCGCCGCGCTGTTCCTGTCGCTGTCCGCGCGCATGGGGCGTGAGACACCCGAAGGCGTCGAGATCCCGCTCGCGCTCTCGCGCCAGGAGATCGCCGAGCTCGTCGGCACCACGGTCGAGACCGCGATCCGCGTGATGTCGCGCTGGAACCGCGAGGGCGTGCTGTTGACCGGCCACGACCGGTTCGTGATCCCTGACCGCGAGGCCCTCAAGCTGGCGGGGAACGTCGGCGACGAGGAGTAGCGCTCGCGCGGTGCGCGGTGCGCGGTCCATCGCCGAGCGCTGCGCCCGTCTACCTCGCCCCGCCTAGCCTCATGCGTTCGAGGAACGGCTCCGTCGCGAGGAAGCCTTCCACACGCGCAGCGGCGATCTCGCGTCCGTCGGCGCCCAGGAACACGATGGTGGGAACACCGGCGATGCCGTAGCGCTTGCGGGAGGAGTCGGCCGCCGGCGAGTCGTACTTGGTGAGGTCCATCTTGTAGCGATCGAAGCGGCGCGCCTCGGCCACCACGCGCGGATCGCTGAGCGTGGTGATCTCCAGTTCGTGACAGGGCACGCACCAGTCGGCGGAGAAGTCCACCATCACCGGTCGGCCGGCGGCGAGGCTCGCCTCGACCGCCACGGCGTCGTAGGGCTTGAACGTGAGCGTGCGCAGCGCCGCGCGCACCATCTGCGAGCCGAACACCACGCCCAGAACCACCGCGGCCAAGCCCGCGGCCTGCGTGAACGCCCGGAAGCCACCTTTGGGCCCGGCACTCTTGTCCACGAATCCCAGGAACAGCCCGCCCAGGACGAGCGTCACGGGCAGCACCCAGGGTGCCAGCTCCGGCGCCACGCCCAACAGCACGAAGTAGAGCCCGAAGCCCACCATGAGCGTGCCGAACGCGTGCTTCACCCACACCATCCAGTCGCCCGAGCGCGGCAGGACCTGAAGCAGGTTCGAGAACGTGGCAAGGAACAGGTAGGGGAATCCCAGTCCCAGCGATAGCGTGAACATGGTGCTCACGCCGAAGCCCAGGTCGCCCTTCTGCGCGATCAGCGCCAGCACCGCGACCACGAACGGGCCCACGCACGGCGCCGCGATGATGCCGACGCCCAGGCCGGACACGAACGCGCCCGCGAAGCTCGTCGCCTGGGCACCGCCGAGGCGGTTCATGAGCCAGATCGGCGGCTGCATCTCGTACACGCCGAACATGCCGAGCGACAGCAGCAGCATGAGTCCGCCGAGGACGACGCCCACCCACATGTTCTGGAGCGCCGAGCCGAACAGGCCGCCCGTCAGCGCCGCGACCACGCCGAGCGCGGTGTACGTGGCGCAGATGCCGAGCACGTAGAGCGCCGCGGTGGTGATCACGCGCGGGAGTGCTTCCTGCTTGCGCGCGCCGAAGATGCTCACCGTGACGCCGAGCATCGGGAACACGCACGGCGTCAAGTTCAACAGGAACCCGCCGAGGAAGAGCGCGAAGAACCAGCCGATCCCGCCGCCCGCGAGCGCGGCTTCGAGCCGGGAGCGCGCAGCCGCGGAGGCGGCGCCTCCCGCAGGTGGCGCGGTGGTGAACGTGCCGGCGTCGCGCGCGCCGGTCGCGGGCTCACTGCCGGTCGCGAACTCGGCGCTGTCGGGGGCGGCCGCTGCGCCGGGCTCGGCCGCGGTGACCGTGACCGCCACCTCGAATGGCACGCCGGCGGGGGGTAGGCAGACCTCGTTGTTACAAGCTTGGAACTCGACCGTGCCCTGCAAGGTCCCGGACGTGGCATTGGCCGCGGCCGCGAGCGGAACGCGGATCTCGGTGGCGCCGTCGTACACGAGAAGCGGCGTGTCCTCGAAGCCGAATTTCTGCTGGTTCCCGGCCGGATAGCGCACGCGTCCCGCGGTGAGTCCATGCGCGGCGGTAACGGTGAGCTTCGTTGGGATGTTGTATTCGAGCGCTGGCGGGTTCGCGTTCACGTGCCAGCCCGCGAGGATCTCCAGCCGGACGCGCAGCTCGGCCCGGCCGCCGGCCGGGATGGACACGGCCGCCGCCGTCGCGCGCACGAGGCGATCCGGCGTCGGCGTGCCCTCCGCGCCACCGGCCTGCGCACGTGCGCGGAACGGCACCAGCAGGACGGCGGTGAGCGCCAGTGTCACGGCCAGCAGCGTGCGCGCGGTTCCAGCTCCCGGTCTCGACGAGCGTCGCTTCATGCCCTCTCCTGTTCGGGTCATCTCAATCGTTCAGCAGTGCCGCCAGCTCGTGCGGCTCGTGCACCGGGCTGTGGCAGAGGTGGTCGAGGCAGGCGTACGCCGTGGCCCGCCCCGCACGCATCGGCAGCGTGGCGGTGAACGGCGCCAGGTGCGCGAGTGACGCGCGCGTGCCCTCACGCACCACGACCAGGTCGTCGTCGGGGCGAAGTCGCGATTCGAACGCCGCGATCAGCGCGCGCGTGTCGGTGGAGTTCGGTTCTCCCGCGATCACCACGTGGCGCGGCGGCGACGCGGCACGCTCCATGGCCGCGACCAGGCGCGGCATGGACCACGGGGCGCCCGCGAGCCGCTTCGCATGGAACTCGAACGAGCGCGCCGCCAGCTCGCGCCATTCGTCGCGTTCGAGCAGCGTGCCGAGCCGCCACAGCACCTCGGCCGCGAGCGAATTGCCTGCCAGCTCGGCGCCGTCGTAGCCGTCCTTCAATCGCACGGCGACACCCTCAGGGCCGACCGGCGAATCGAAGCAACCGCCGTCGGCGTCGTCCCAAAAGCGCTCGACGAGCGTTTCCGTGACGTTCGCCGCGCGCTCGAGCCAGAGCGGCTCCTGCGTGGCCACGAACAGCTCGAGGCAGGCGTGCGCGAAGTAGGCGTGGTCGTCGAGCTGGCCCGCGCCCGCGGATTCGCCGTCGCGCCAGCGACGGAGCAGCGAGCCGTCGGCCGCGCGCAGGTGGGTCCACACGAACTCCGCGGCGCGGCCGGCACGCGAGGCGTACTCGGCCTCGCGCAACGCACGGGCGCCCTGCGCGAGCGCGGCGATCATCAGCGCGTTCCATGCCGTGATCACCTTGTCGTCACGGTGCGGCCGCACGCGGCGCTCGCGCGCGGTGAGCAACTTGTCCCGGGCCGTGGCCAGGAGCGCGATCGTCTCCGGATCCGCGGGTTCTCGCGTCAGGTGGAGCACGGTGGTGCCGTGCTCGAAGTTGCCGCGCTCTGTGACGCCGTGATGCCGCGCGAACAGCGTGGCGTCCTCCTCGCCCAGCACCTCGGCGAGCTGCGTCGGGGTCCACGCGTAGAAGCGCCCCTCCTCGCCCTCGCTGTCGGCGTCCTCGGCTGACCAGAACGCGCCGTCGGGCGACGTGAGGTCGCGCGCGACGTAACGGAACACGCCGCGCGCCGTCTCGGCCCAGCGCGGCTCGCCGGTGGCGCGGTAGGCGTCCAAGTAGCACTCCGCGAGCAGCGCCTGGTCGTAGAGCATCTTCTCGAAGTGCGGGATGCGCCACGCGCGGTCGGTCGCGTAGCGATGGAAACCGCCGCCCAGGTGGTCGTGCAGGCCGTTCACGCGCATGGCGTCCAGTTGCGCGAGCGCCAGGCGGCGCGCGGTCTCGGCGTTCCCGGCGCCGCGTGACCAGCGGCGAAGCAGGAAGTGCAGGTTCCCCGGCGACGGGAACTTGGGCGCACTCCCGAAGCCGCCGAACTGCTCGTCGAACTCGCGCTCGAGGTGCGCTGCGCACGCGTCCCCCAGCTCGGCCGCGGGCCGCGGCTCGCCACTCGGCGTGGCGAGCGAGTTGAGGAGCGTCATGACCTGCTCGCCGGTTCCCTCGATCTGCTCGCGCTGCCCGCGCCACGCCTCGGCGAGCCGCGGCAGCAGCTCGAGCAACCCCGGGCGGCCGTGCGTCGTGGTGGGTGGAAAGTAGGTGCCGCCCCAGAACGGCTCGA
>JAHFBX010000230.1 GCA_023249815.1 Candidatus Eiseniibacteriota bacterium | reverse complement strand
GAGGACCTGGGCTCACAGGTGGGCGGGCCCACGACGAACGCGTATCTCTTCGACGTGGGTTCCATCTACTACCTGGGGCTTGGGAGCGTGCGCATCGCCACGTCGCTCACCAACTTCGGCTCGGCGCTGCGGCCCTCGGGAAAGTTCGTCTCGCCCTACCTGGCGAACACGACCGCGGAATACGACGCGTTCGACCCGCCGCTCATGTTCCGCTACGGCGTCGCATTCGAGCCCATCGAGAACGAGACACAGCGGCTGACCACGGCGTTCGAGGTGAACCAACCCGCCGACAACGAGCAGCTCGTGAAGGCCGGCGCGGAGTGGCTATTCCACGGCACGTTCGCCGTGCGCGGGGGCTACAACTTCCGGGCCGACGCGCTCAAGCTCTCGGCGGGGCTCGGTTTCACGGGTGATCTCGGCGGCATGCGCGGGGCCTTCGACTACGCCTACACGGACGGTGGATTCCTGGGCGCCGTGCACCGGGCCTCGCTGGGAGTGAGGTTCTGATGCGCCGCGTGGTCGCGCTGCTGTTACTCGCGGTGCTGGTGGCGATCCCGGCCGGCTGCGGCGGCCGATTCGAGCTGCCCACCGAACATCGCAACGAGGCGGTCCCCACCGACCAGAGCTACGCCATGCTCGCGACGTGGAAGGGCATGGATGACGTGCAGGACCTGATCATCACGCAGGGCCTGGGCAACCAGTTGTTCGCGCTGTTCAACCGAGGTGGCACCGCCGACCACACCGTGCCGCGCGGCGAGGTGCGATTGTACCCGCTGTCACGTCCCCAGCCGATCGGCGCGCCTTACTTCGAGACCATGCGCACGCTGTTCAACCCGGTTGCGATCGCGGCGGGCAGCGCGCCGCAGCGACTGTTCGTGCTGGACCAGGGCGACTCGTGCCAGGCCAAGTTCGACCCGCGCCGCAACTCGTGCGCGCCCGACGAGGACACCACGCACGCCACGGGTCATCCGTTCCGGAACCAGATCTTCGAATACAAGGCGACGTGGCGGGTGCGGGAGTACGGCCTGGGCGGGGGCGACACGATCTCGACGTTCACCGACACGACGTTCGCCAAGCCCTATGGCATCACGGCCGACGACCAGGGCCGCGTCTACGTGGCCGGACTGGTCGTGGTGCTCGACACGAACCAGGTGGACCAGCGCATCCGCACGCGCAAGCAGGTGAGTCGCGTCTACCGCTACAAGCGCGGACTTCGCTACCCGGACGTGTACGACGTGAACATGCCGGGCACCTCGGCGTGGCACCGGGATACGACGTGGGTCGTGTTCGACGGCACGGGTTCGTCGTCGGTTTCGGACCCGCGCGGCATTCAGTGGTCGCCGCGCGGGCGCTTGCCGCTGTTCGTGGCCGACCGCGGCAACAATCAGGTCAAGGGCGTGTCGTCGAGCGAGATCCAGGTGAGCCTGGTTCGCGTCGATGGCAGCGTCACGGGCGCGACGTTCAACCACCCCGAGGCCGTCGCCGCCGATCGCGCGGATTGCTTCTACGTCGTGGACCGCGAGAACCGCCGCGTGCTGCGCTTCACGGTGTCGGGTGAGTTCGTCCAGCGCGTGGACGCGGAGCCCAACGCCGACAACCTTCCGCTGCTCGATCCCACCGCGATCGCGGTGGACGACTCGCTTGCCTACATCGCGGACCGCGGCCGCGCCGAGATCATTCGCTACAAGAGGCGCCCGTGATCCGGCGACTCCCGAGTCTGCGAATCGGACTGTTGGGTGTGCTCGCGACGACGATCTCGTGCGCGCTGGGAAGCATGGCCCCGGCACGGGCGGGTGACCACAACGGCCCGCCGCGCACGGGGGCCGTGCCCACCGCCGCCGAGGCGGACACCTCCTCCCGCGTGTTCGTGTCGCTCATCTCCGGGCGCGACGAGTTCGGGCGGGATCTGAACCTCATGAGCATCAATGTCACGAATTACGGATTCATCGGAAACAACTTCAACGTGCGCACGCCCTCGATGGAGTATCCCGTGGGAACCGGTCACGAGCATCTCGTGCGCGGAGGGTTGTGGATCGGCGCGCTTTCGGCCGACGACAACGGTGCGTTCACCGGAGTCACGACCGGCGCGCTGGACGGCTTTGTCACCGACGTGGCCGCGAGCGCCACGGAGTTCACCCCGCAGGGTGACCATTTCGAGGTGCGCTCCAGTCTCACGAACAATCGTCGCTTCTCGTCGCTTGCGGTGAGCTAACGCGATCTCATCGGCTCGTTCGATGACCTGAAGCCGAAGCGCGCGGACAACAACCGCGAGGACCACCGCCCGCTGGGCGTCGTCGTGAGACAGGAGAACTATTCCTGGTCGTTCTCCGACTACCGCCACATGGTGTTCTTCCATTGGGTCATCAAGAACACGGGCGCGCCGCTGCGGGACGTCCAGCTTGCGATCTACAACGAGCTGGCAAGCGGGCCCAAGAACAACTTCAACAACTGGCCGCCGGGAGGGGCCTGGTTCAACCACAAGCAGATCGGCTGGATCGACTCGCTGAGCATGTTCACCGAGCGCTACTGCACGAGCCTGCCCATCCCCGGCGCGTGCTTCTACTCGATCACGCCCGAACTCGTGGGCGTCAAGCTGCTGGGCGTGCGGCCGGGCGACGCGCGCGACCCGCTCGACAAACAGATCACGATGCAGTGCTGGGACTTCCGCCCGGGTGATACGAGCCGGGACGAGGATCTCGAGCGCTACGCGCTGATGAGCGCGGGCACGAAGACGGTGCTGGACCCGCTCCCTTCGAACCTGTCGCCGCGCGACGGGGACCCCGCGGAGTTGATCTCGGTGGGACCGTTCCCGCAGGTCGGAACGGGAGACAGCGTGGAAGTGGACTTCGTGTACGTCGGCGCCACGGACGAGGCGAGCCTCATCAAGCGGGCCCGCACCGCGCAGCGCGCTTACGACCTCAACTACATCGTTCCGGTGCCGCCGCCCTCGCCGCGGTTCCGCGCCGTGGCGCGTACGGGCGCGATCGACTTCTACTGGGACGAATCGCCCGAGGAGTTCCTGGATCCCACCAGCCCGCAGCCCAAGGATTTCGAGGGTTATCGGGTCTACGCGGGCGAGGGTCGCGAGGACCTGCGCCTCCTGGCGCAGTTCGATCTCGGCGCCGCGCCGCACGACACGACCGGCTTCAACACCGGTCTCGACATCGTGCGCCTCACGCCGCCCGCCGTGATCGAGGGAGTCCCTTATCACTACAAGTACACGCTGACGAGCCTCCGCGACGGCTTCAAGTATTTCGCCGCGGTCACGGCGTACGACCTCGGCAACACCGAGATCGAGTCGCTCGAGAGCGGTCGCGGCCAGAACGAGGTCATGGTGGTGCCCGCGCCGCGCGTCGGCGAGCGCGCGGGCGGCGTGGTCGTGTTCCCGAATCCCTACCGCGTGGAGGCCGCGTGGGACGCGGGCAAGAACGTGCGCGAGCATTTCCTGTGGTTCGCGAACCTGCCGGCACGCTGCAACGTCCGCATCTACACGCTGGCCGGCGACCTGGTCTATGACCAGAGCTTCAATGGCGCGAGCTACGACGGCAGCAATGCGCGCGGCATCTACAACCCGGCGAGTGACCTGCCCGGGACGTTCTCGGGCGCCACGTTCGGCTGGGACCTCGTGACGCGTCGTGGCCAGGCCGCCGCCACCGGTCTCTACCTGTGGTCCGTGGAGGACATCGGGACCGGCAAGACCCAGGTCGGCAAGGTGCTCATCGTGAAGTCCGACCGGGAGGGGCTCCAGTGAGGATCGCGCGCCTCCTATTCTTGGCGGCCTTCGTCGCGGGCACGCTCATCGCTGCCGCGACCGGCTGCGGGAGTCTCACCGGCAAGCTCACCGGGGCCATGAAGCAGAACACGCCGCCCAACACGGTGCTGTTCGTGAATGGACCCGTGGACACGGTGAACCACGTCGTGCATCTCTACTGGTTCGGCAGCGACCCGGACGGCAGCGTCGAGGGATTCGAGTGGCAGTTGAAGAATCCGGTGGCTCCCGCCGACACGGCGTGGAATTTCACGACGCTGACCGACTCCATCTTCACCGTGCAGGCGCCGGACGGTTACACCGCCCCGGTGTTCTCGGTGCGCGCCGTGGACAACGCCGGCGCGCGCGACCCGAGTCCGCCGCGCCAGACGTTCCAGTTCAGCAACCAGGCACCCACCGTCCGCCTGACTGGTAAGCCGTTGCCCACGGACACGACGTTCGCCTCGGTGAGCGTGACGTGGACGGCGACCGACATGGACGGCGACGCGTCCAAGCTCGTGTTCCTGGTCTGGCTCGATGGCAATGAGGCGTCGCCGGAGATCACCACGGCGACATCGCTCACGATGCCGAGCAACCGCTTCCTCGCGGGCGGCGTGCTCACGCCGGGACCGCGGAAGCTGTTCGTGCGCGCGATCGACGACGGCGGTCGCGCGGGTCCAGCCGACAGCGTCACGTGGAACGTTCGGCGCCCCGTCGCGGGCCCGCGTGCGCGGCTGCTCATCCTGGACGAAGTCCCGCGCATCAACGCCGCGAACCTGCGCTTCGACACGCTGTATTCGAACAGCGTCGCGCGCGTGGGGCTGACCACAGACCAATACACGATCGTCCGGCTCGAAACGTCGAATCCGTTCCGCACCGCCGAGGACTTCCTGCAGACGTTCAAGTTGTTCGAGACGGTGGTGTGGTACCGGGGCAACGAGATCACGTTCTCGACGCTGTTGCGCACGGCGGAGTCCGGCATCGCCCAGTACCTGGACGCGGGCGGGCGGTTCTACCTGGATGGCCTCTACCTGTTCGGCGGTCTGAACGCGACCGGCCCGCTGAGCGAAGGCTTCGCGCGGGAGCACCTGAACAGCCGCGGCATGATCGGCGCATTCACCGTCACCACGACGTTCGCCGACACGTCCATCGGGTTCGGCAACACGGGGACGAGCGTGTTCCTGCCTCGCGTGGACGTGGCCGGGACCCTCGCGCGGGATTCGATCTACGTGCGACAGGTGCTGCAGGTGCGGCAGGGCGAGGCCGGAGGCCTCCGGCAATTCGACTTCCTCGACCGGAACCAGATCGTCCTGTGGGGAGCACCGGGAACCCTGACCCCAGCGGTCGGTGACAGCACGGCGGTGGGGATCAGCGTGCCCCAGCCTCTCGGTGGACTCGCCGTCGTGGTCTGTGTCCCCCCGGGGGCCGCTGTACCACCCGTTGGAGCAGGGACGGTCGCCGGGTCGGCGGCGAGGTTCGTCACGAACATCTACCGGCACCTGGGACTCGACGGGCCCTAGTTCGAGGGCGGGACTGCTCTCCAGTCTCCGTCTGGAGTACGCAACGCACCTCGCCGTCTCTGCTGGGAGGACGCTCGGATCCCGGCACCGGGAGCAGGGGACGCACGGGCGCCGCAGTTCCTGCCAGGAGGCTCGCGAAAGCGCCGCGAAACGGCCCCGAAACGTCGAAATTCCTTCGACTTGGCTGACGGGACTGCTATCATCCCGCGTGGTTAAACATCCGTCATTTCGTCCCCAAGTCGGTCGACGTCATGCTGCCCCGAGA
>JAHFBX010000229.1 GCA_023249815.1 Candidatus Eiseniibacteriota bacterium | reverse complement strand
ACAAGCGTGGGGGGCACCCCGCGTCCACCGGTGGCCAAGACGGCCACCGCCAGAGGAGCTCGACCATGTCCGATGGCTCGGTCATCAAGCTTCGGCTCTCGCTGATGGGGCGACCCGTGCGCAACTATTCGTTCGAGAAGCCCGTCATCAGCGTGGGCCGCGATCCGGGCGCCGACGTGTACGTGGACAACCCCGGCGTCTCGCGCGACCACTTCCGGCTCGAGCGCATCGAGGGCGGCCGCTACCAGGTCGTGGACCTGGGCAGCGCCAACGGCACGTACGTGAACGACCAGATGGTCAACACGGCCATCGTTCAGGACAACGACGTCGTGCGCTTCGGCAAGTACACGCTGTGGGTGGGCTACGAGGCGGATCGACGCAACTCCCCGCGCGACGACCGGCCGGTGTCCACCCCGGTCACCGAGGTGACCGGACACACCGTCGTGCTGTCCCGGGCCGAGATCGGGACCATCCTGGAACAGGAGAAGAAGAAGGCGCCCACGCGCGTCTCGATCGGCGATTCGGTGATGGGCGTCGGGGTCTCGCGCAAGCGTGGCTTCGGCTGGGGTGCGTTCACGCTCGGCCTCCTACTGGGCGCCGCGTCCGGCGCGGTCGGCATGTGGTGGTACCTGCAGCACTGAGCCCGGGCGATCTCGGGCGTTCGCGTTTCGCCATGGAAGGACGGGTGCGTCGCGCATGGAGATCCTGAAGCGCTTCCAGGCCGGTCGCTACGTGCGCCAGCTGCAGTCCGGCGAACGGCTGCAAGACGCCCAGCTGGTCGAAGCCCGCACCCAGCTCGGCGCGATGGGGGCGTCGGCGGTGCGTGCGCTGTTCGACGGCCTTGGCAGCTCGCACGCGACGCCGTTGACGCTTGAGGTGCTGGTGTCGCTCGTAAGAGAGGACACGCTGTCGGCCTTCGTCGAGGGCTTGCGCTCGCCGAGCCCGTACGTGATGGACGCCGCGGCCCAGGTGCTGAGTTCGGCCGACACGTTCGATGCGAGCCAGCTGCTCGCACTCTACGCCGACGAACGCGTCCAGCGGGCCTACCTGGAGCGCGTGCTGGAAGCCCAGTCCCACCGTGTCCCTCCCACGACGCTGCTGCGCGTGTTGCCGAATCTCGGCAAGGAGGCGCGGAACTCGGCGCTGCGCATGATCGAGCGGGTGTCGGACCCGGCCATGTTGAGCGACGTGATCGAGCTGTCCAAGCATCCCGAGTGGTGGATTCGCATGCACATGGCGCGCCTGCTCGCCCGCGTGCCGGGGCCGGCCGCCAACGCGGCGGTCTCCAAGCTGGTGAAGGACGAAAACGGCGCCGTGCGCCTGGAGGCGGTGCGCAGCGTGACTCGCATGCAGGCCAAGGAGGCGATCCCGGCGCTGTGCACGAGACTGCGTGATCATGACCTCAAAGTGCAGACGGCGGCGATCGAGGCGCTGGTCGGGCTCGCGGACGTGAGCGCCGTGCCGCACCTGCTCGACGCGCTCAAGGATGAATCGGAGTACGTGCGGCGCGGCGCCGTCGAGGTGCTGAACCAGGTCGTCACCGTGGACGCCATCAAGGACCTCGTGCACGCGCTGAAGGACGCCGACTGGTGGGTGCGCGTGCGCTCCGCCGACGCGCTCGGCACACTCGGCGGCCCCAAGGTCGTGGACGCCGTCCTCGAGCTGACGTGCGACCCGGACGACTTCGCCCGCCGCTACGCCATCGAGATCCTGAACACGGTGCCCGACTCACGCGCGGTCCCGGCGCTGATCGAGGCGCTCGAGGACGAGGACTGGTGGGTGCGGGAACGAGCCGTGGACGCGCTCGGCAAGGCCGGCGAGGGTTCGGCCGTGGAGCCGTTGCTGCGCATGATGGGTCGCGACGCGCGCGCGCTGCCGCTTTGCGTCCGCGCGCTCGGTGCGATCGGCGGCGAGAGCGTGGTGGAGCCGCTCTGCCGGCTCGCCGAGTCCGCCGACCCCGAAGCGCGCCGCGAATCGCTTCAGGCACTCGTCGGGCTGGCTTCGCGCGACCTGCCGGAGCCCGTGCGGCAGACCATCGTCGGCGTGCTCGACAAGGCTGGGATGCGTGTGACCCGGAATACGCGGAAGCCGATGAACGTGCGCGGGGGTCGCGCGCCCGAGGCAAAGGTCGCCGCAGCCTCGTCGGACGGGAGCTCGCCCGCCGCGGGCACTGGCGCGGGGTCCAACACGTCCGGGGCGACCGGGACGCCCGGGCTGACGGTGCCCGAGGGCGCCGCGCCCGATGCGCCGAAGTTGAACATGCAGAAGCTGGCGCCCGGTGCCGAACTGGCGGGGCGCTTCCGCGTCGTCCAGCGCATCGGTGGCGGCGGCTTCGGCACGGTCTACCTGGTCGAGGACGTCATCGTGAAGGAGTCGCTGGTGTTGAAGATCCTCTCGCCCCAACTCTCGCTCGACCCCACGATGATCCGGCGGTTCGTGCAGGAGTTGAAGCTCTCGCGGCGCATCTCCCATCACAACGTCATCCGCATCTACGACCTCCTGGAACTCGACGGCTCGCACGCCATTTCGATGGAGCACTTCCCCGCCCGCGACCTCGGTGCCCTGCTCCGCCAGGACGGGCCGCTCTCGCCGGCGCGCGCCCTGCACATCGCGACGCAGACGCTCGAGGGGCTCGCCGCGGCGCATGCGGCGGGTGTGTTCCACCGCGACATCAAGCCCGCCAACCTGCTGGTGGGTGACGGCGACCTGGTGAAGATCGTGGACTTCGGCCTTGCGTCGGTGGGCCACAACGCGCACTCGCGCCTGACGCAGAGCGGCATTCTCGTGGGCACGCCCGAGTACATGTCGCCCGAGCAGATCACCGGCACCGATGTAGACGCCCGCTGCGATCTCTACTCGCTCGGCGTGGTGCTCTACGAAGCGATGTCGGGAAAGCAGCCTTTCTCGGGCACGAACGCCGTGAATGTGCTGTTCCAGCACCTGGAGCCCAACGTGCCCGCGCTGTCCGCGGTGGCGGCCGGCATCTCCACCGCCGTGAGCGACGTGGTCATGAAGGCCATGTCGCGTCACGCCGCCGACCGACCCGCCAGCGCCGCCGCCATGTTGGAGATGGTGCGCGCCGCGCAGTAGGGCGCGCCCCACCGCATGCCACGCATCGACGCGTTCCTCGAGATCGGCCGCCAGCAGGGCGGATCCGACATCCACTTCTCGGTGGGCCTCCCGCCGCTCATCCGCCTGGACGACGACCTCATGCCCATTCAGTACCGGGCGCTCACCGACCAGGAGTGCCGCGAGCTCGTGCGCGAGATCATGGACGACGAGCATTGGGCGCTGTTCGAACGCATGGGATCGGTGGATCTCGGCTACTCGGCCGAGGGGCTGGGCCGGTTCCGTATCAACGTACTTCGTCATCTAGCCGGCATGTCCGCGGTCTGTCGCATCATCCCGGACGAGGTGCCGACGCTCGCGGAGCTGTCGCTGCCGCGCGTCATCACCGGCTTCACACGCCTGTCGAACGGACTTGTGTTGGTGACGGGCTCCACGGGCACCGGCAAGTCCACGACGCTGGCCGCGATCATCCGCGAGATCAACGAGCGTGACTCGCTGAATGTCATCACGCTCGAGGATCCCATCGAGTTCGTGCACGAGAGCAAGCGCTGCCAGATCATCCAGCGCGAGGTGGGCACGCACGTGCCGTCGTTCCACGCCGGACTCCGTGCGGCGTTGCGCGAAGACCCGGACGTGATCCTCGTGGGCGAGCTGCGCGACCCCGAAACCGTGACGCTGGCACTCGAGGCCGCCGAGACCGGGCACCTCGTGCTCGGCACGCTGCACACCCGCGGCGCCGCCCAAACCATCGATCGCATCGTGGACGCGCACCCGTCCGAGAACCACTCGCAGGTGCGGCATTCGCTCGCAGAAAACCTGAAGGCGGTCGTGAGCCAGGAGCTGGTGCGCTGCGCGGACGGTCGCGGCCGGCGCGCCGCGCACGAGGTGCTCATCGTGAACGTGGCGGTTCAGCAGATGATCCGCGAGGGCAAGTCGTTCCAGAGCCCTGGCGCGATCACCACCGGCAAGCGCCTCGGCATGCAGCTCATGGACCAGTCGCTGCTGGCGCTCGTGCGCGCCGGCGAGGTGGACCCTGACGAAGCGTTCCTCAAGGCCGAGGACAAGTGGGGCTTCGCGCCGTTCCTCACCCGTCCCGAGTTGCTCGGCATCGTGAACGGCGAATTCCGGGCGGCGTGACATGAACCGCATCGACGCGTTCCTCGAGCTGGCGGTGAAGCAAGGCGGCTCGGATGTGCACCTGGTCTCGGGTCAGCCCATCCGCATCCGACTGAACGGCGAGCTCGAACCCGTGCGCTTCCGCGATGTCTCGCCGCGGGACATGGACGACTTCCTCGAGGAGTTCATGTCGCCTGAACAGCGCGAGAAGCTCGCGCTCGGCGACCACGTGGACTTCGCGTACGAGGCGAAGCGGGCCGGCCGTTTCCGCGTGAACGTCTACCGTCATACGCGCGGACTGGGCGCGGCGTTCCGCGTCATCCCGGAGAAACCTCCCACGCTCGAATCCCTCGAGCTGCCCGGCGTGGTCCAGCACATGCTGGCCGTGGGCAAGGGCCTGGTGCTCGTGACCGGGCCGACGGGCTCCGGAAAGTCCACGACGCTCGCGGGCATGATCTCGCACCTGAACGGCACACGCCGCGGCCACATCGTGACGATCGAGGATCCGATCGAGTTCGTTCACCCCTATCTCAAGTGCGTCGTGACCCAGCGCGAGATCGGCACGCACGCGCCGTCGTTCGCCGAGGCGCTGCGCAGCGTGGTGCGAGAGGACCCGGACGTGGTGATGGTCGGCGAGATGCGCGACATGGAGACCATCTCGCTGGCACTCACTGCGGCGGAGACCGGCATCATGGTGCTTGGGACGCTGCACACGAACGGGGCCGTGCGCTGCGTGGACCGTATCGTAAACGTATTCCCGGCACGCCGTCAGGACCAGATCCGCACGATGCTGGCGGACAGCCTGCGCCTGGTGGTCTCGCAGCAGCTCGTTCGCAAGGCGGACCTCTCGGGTCGCACGGTGGCGGCCGAGGTGCTGGTCAACACGAGCGCGGTGAGCTCGATGATCCGCCAGGGCAACACGCACAAGCTCATGAGCGCGATCCAGGCGGGGTCGCGGGCGGGCATGCAGAGCCTGGACGGCGTGCTCTTGGACCTGTTCCGGCGCGAGATCATCACGGGCGACGAGGCGTACGACCACGCGGTCGAGCGCGCGACGTTCGAGCCCTACGTCACCCAGGACCCGGCGGCGTAGCAACTCGCGGGTTCCTCGTCTCCTCCCCGCTCTCCGTCGCGAACGCGCGCGACCCATTTCCGACGACATCACGGGCTTCGATCGCCTGCCAGGCGGCGGGGGGCAATGGAGGAGCGAGCGGCGAGCGAGCCCGCGGGTGTTACGCCGCCTGATCCAGGGAGTCGTCGTCGTCGAGGACGTCGTTCGCGTCGCGGCCGTAGACCTCGGCGAGGACGTCCGAGAGCGAGTCGCGAAGCGCGTCGATGACACGTGCGTCCCAGTCGCGGCCG
>JAHFBX010000228.1 GCA_023249815.1 Candidatus Eiseniibacteriota bacterium | reverse complement strand
GTCGGTCGCGCCCTTCTCGATCGTCTGATCGGTCTTCTGGTCGGTCTTCTGCTTGGCCTTCTCCTTCAACTTCTGCTTGAGCGCGTCGCCGAAGCCGGCCTGGCCGCGCTCGGCGGCGAGCAGCCCGAGGAGCGCAAGGGTGAGCATGAGCGTGACGCAACGGATCAGGGATCGGCGGTTCATGAAAACCTCCCGAAGTCGGTGGAGCGGGCGAAGTCCTTCATTGTAAGGCGCAATCCGAGGCCGAACGGGCGCATTGAAATTTGGCGGTGTGCGAGACGGCGGTCGCCAAGGGGCAGCCTCCTGCCGGAACGTGGGCCGGCAATGCCGAGGGCGTCTCATGTGGTCCACTCCGTGTCGGGCGCCCGCGCACGCCACGCCAGATCCCCGGCCGCTCCGAGTCCACGGCGGCCCCATTGGCTGGTCGGCCAATCCTGTGCGCCGCAGCCAGCGCTCACAGAAGCCGGACGCGAGCGCGTACTCAAAGCAGGCAGGGCGGCCGAGTTCTATCTCAGGATGTCCGCCAGATTCCGTTGACGAGAAAATCGAGGAAGGCGAACCCTAAGACAAGCACAAGACAGCTCCAGCGAGGCAACCGAGTCGAGGCGTATGCAAACAAGTAGATCAGGTTCGCAAGAAGCAGGAGGAGCGAAAGTGGTGTCAGCAAGGCCCCGGCCGCCAGCCCAAATAGTCCCATTGGGCTTGGCAGACGTGCCGGGGGCCACCCAGACGCCAGAACGCCGTGAAACACGATGCCAGCGTAGGCACTGACTGGAGCTAACCCCAGGCGCAGGCTCAACTCTCGCGGATTGGGATTCAATCGTGCTGTCTCAGGATGCCCGCCAGACCGGTTGCCGATCACTGGACTTGCCTCACGGAGCATACGCGCCCGGTGTGGTCGGTTCGAGTTTTTTTCCTCTTGACCGATTCGCGAGCGCTTCTTCGCAGGATCCGCCGGAGTCTTCACGGTCGCATGCCAGTGCGATCAGGGTGCGCGCTGACCTCATGCTTCGGTCCAGGACCGAAAAGTTCTCGCGCGAGGTCGCTCGAATCGCCCTGCGCGGACGTATGGAAGCCGAATTCTCGCGTGCTATGAATGTCGTTGCCGCCGCCCCTCGGCGCCCGCCCCCGTCGGGGAGTCCGTCATGCCGAGCTACTCGCTCACGCATCTCGCGGATGCCGCGCTGCTCCGTGGTCTCTCGACACTCGTCGCCCAGGACCGCATCACCACGGCTGAACTGCTCGCACACCTGGCCGAGGTGGATGTGCGAGAGCTCTACCTGCCGGCGGCGTATCCGTCGCTCATTGACTACTGCGTCCGACATCTCCACTGGTGCGAACAGGCGGCCTACAAGCGAATCCGCGCCGCACGCGCGGTGCGCGAGTTCCCCGCGCTCCTCCCCGCGATCGCTGATGGCCGGCTGCACCTGAGTGCCGTCGTGCTGCTCTCGTCACACCTCACGCCGGAGAACGCCGACGAGCTGATGTCGGCAGCGGCGCACCGGACGAAGGCCGAGATCGAGGAGAAGCTGGCGGAGCGCTTCCCGCGGACCGAGCGACTGGGGCTGGTCCAGGCCGTTGGCGCGCCGGCGCCGGTCAAGACATCTGTGTTGGCACAACTGTCCCCGGGGACAGTTGTGCCAACACACTCCGAGCCCGCGCCGACCAGTTCCGTCGCACCGGTTGCGCAGCGCCGTTACGAGCTGCGCGTAACCGTGAGCGCGGAGGTCCAAGCCAAGCTCCAGCACGCGCAGGACCTGTTGAGTCACCAACTCCCCGCGGGAGACGTCGCGCAGGTCCTCGAACGCGCACTCGACTCGCTGATCCAGAAGCTCGAGCACCGGAAGTACGCCGCGACCTCGCAGCCGCGCGCGGCACGGTCGAGCAAGGGCGACCGCCACATCCCCGCGAGCGTCCGACGCGCGGTCCTGGCGCGGGATGGCGAAGGGTGCACGTTCACGAGCGACGCCGGACACCGCTGCGAGTCCACGAGGTTCCTGGAGTACGACCACGTCCTCCCGGTCGCGCGTGGCGGCGAGTCAACCGTCGCCAACCTCCGCCTGCGTTGTCGCGCGCACAATCAGTACGCGGCCGAGCGTACGTACGGGGCGGGGTTCATGCGGCAGAAGCGCGAAGAGGCAAAGGAGCGCTCGGCCGAGCGGCGGCGGGTCAAGGGCTGCGCCGAGGAACTCAAGCCCTACCTCAAGACGCTCGGATTCCGCGCGCAGGAGATCTGCCGTGCGGCCGAGCATTGCGCCACGCTCGCAGGTGCGTCACTCGAAGACCGCGTGCGAGCCGCGTGCCGGATGCTGAGCCCGGTGCGGCCGTCCCCGTCAATCGTCGCCACGGGTGTCCCGCAGGCTCAAGCGACAGCGACGTGACTCAGCCGAACCGTCGCGCGAGCTCCTGCACGAACCCCGCGAGCTGCACCTTGCGGCAGTGCTCCCGCTCGACGAACGTGCGGGCACGGGCCGCGCGCTCGCGCGCCGGGTCGGGGCCGCGACCCTACCGCTCCCGCTTCGCCAGCGCTTCGATCAGCCTAAGCAGCCGCTCCGGCTTCGCGCACCGGCGCGCGAGCGCACCTCGCACCGCGCGAAGCAGTCCGATCGCCTCACGCCGCGCTCGCGACTCCCCCACCGCCGCAGGGTACGTGGCCTTACCGCGGGCGGCGTCGGTGCCGGGGCGCTTGCCGAGCGAGCGCATCGAGCCCGCGGCGTTCAGCAGGTCGTCCTGGATCTGGAACGCGAGGCCGATCATCCGGCCGGTCTCGTCCAGCGCCTGCACGGTGTGCTTGTCGGCGTCGCCGGCCAGCGCTCCCAGTGCCAACGACGCGCCGAACAGCGCGCCGGTCTTCCGCTCGTGGATGTCGCGTGCCAGGCGCGCGGTTGGCTTCTTCCCTTCGGCGCCGATATCGAGCGCCTGACCGCCCACGAGCTGCAGAGCGCCAGCCGCGTGCGCGAGCCTGCGGACCGCGTCATTGACGCGCGCGGGCGGCACACCGTCGTCGGCGAGACGCGTCAGCTCCTCGAACGCGAACGCCAGCAAGGCGTCCCCCGCCAGCACGCCGAGCGCCTCGCCGAACTTCTTGTGCGTCGTGAGCCGGCCGCGCCGGTAGTCGTCGTCGTCCATCGCGGGCAGGTCATCATGGACGAGCGAGAACGCGTGCACGCACTCCACGGCCACGGCGGCCGGCAGTGCGCGCTTCCACAGGCCACCCACCGCCTCGCACGCGGCCAGCACGAACAGTGGCCGCACGCGCTTGCCGGGCGACAGCGCAGCGTAGCGGAGCGCCTGGCCCATGCGTCCGGGGCCGTTCGCGCGGTCGCGGAGCGCGCGCGCGAGGCGCTGCTCGAGCGCCTTGCGCATGGGCTCCATGCCAGCGACGAACGACGCGGCCGGCCGCCCCGCGGGACGCCAAGGCACCTTTGCGCGTCCACGGGCGCTCACGCGCTTCGCGCCGGCGCGCGGCTTCGTGCGAAGGCGCCGCGTCAGAGCGGCAGCTTGCCCTCGGCCGACTCTCGGCCGGAGGCAAGCTCCATGGGTTCAGTCGAAGGGGCAGCCCCCTCCTTCTCCACCAATCGCTCGATGCGCTTCTCGGATTCGTCCAGCACCTGCTGCAGCCGGCGCGACAGCTTGATGCCCTCTTCGTAGCGACTGATCGAATCCTCGAGCGAGAGCTCTCCGGACTCGAGTTCCTCCACGATCGCTTCCAGCCGCTTCATGCTCTGCTCGAAGTCGAGCGGCCCGTCGGGGGCCGTCTCGGCCTTGGCGCGTGCCATCAGTTCCCTCCCTTTCGATCCCTCGCGCGGGTCGTGCCGTCCGGGAGCTGCTGTCCCGAACGGATCTTCGTCACGGTCGCGTCGGCCTCGCCGCGCGCGAACTCCAATGTCACGGCGTCACCGGTCGCGAGCGCCGCCGCGCTGCGCACGAACCGGCCGTCAGCCGCACGCACGAGCGCGTAGCCGCGCTCGAGCACGAGCCGGGGCGAGAGCGCGCGCAGCCGGTCGGCGAGCGCCAGCGAGTGGCGTCGGCGGTCGTGCACGTGGACCACGATGGCATCGTCGAGCGCCAAGCGCGAGCGCGTGAGCCCGGCGCGGGCGACCACGAGCAGGCGCGGCACCGCCTCGCGCAGCCCCCAGGCGCCGCGGGCGCTGGCGAGCCGGGTCGCTGCCGCCTCGAGCACGCCCTGGACGCCGGCATCCAGACGGCCACGCAGGTCGTCCGTGCGCTGGCGCCAATGCGCGAACACGTCACGCACACGCCGGAAGCCGTGCTGCTTGATCATCGAGGTGAGTTCGCGCTTGAGCTTGTCGAGCCGCGTGCGCACGAGCGCGCCGATTCGCTGCGCAAGACTCTCCACGCGATGCTTCGTCTCGCGCGCGTCGCGCACGGCCAGTTCGGCGGCGTTGCTCGGCGTCGCGGCGCGCACGTCCGCGGCGAAGTCAGCGAGCGTGGTGTCCACCTCGTGGCCGACAGCCGACACGATCGGCGTGCGCGCGGCGGCGATGGCGCGGACCACGGGCTCCTCGTTGAACGCCCACAGGTCCTCGATGGAACCGCCGCCGCGGCCGACGATGAGCATGTCGGCGCCGCCCCAGCGGTCGAAGCGCTCGATGGCCGCGGCGATCTCGGCGGCCGCGCCCTCGCCCTGCACCTTGACCGGTGCCAGCACGATGCCGATTCCGGGCCAGCGCGTGCGCAGCACCTTCACGATGTCGCGTACGGCGGCGCCGACGGGCGACGTGACCACGCCCACGGTGCGCGGGTATCGCGGCAGCGATTGCTTACGCGCCGCGTCGAACAGTCCCTCGGCGGCGAGCCGGCGCTTGAGCTCTTCCAGTTGCGCGAGCAGCGCACCGATACCGGCGGGACGCATCTGCTTGATGACGAGCTGGTACTGGCCGCGCGGCTCGTACACGTTGATCTCGCCGAAGGCCTCCACTTCCAACCCATCCTTGGGCGCGAACGTGAGCTTCATGGCGGCGTTCCGGAACATCGCGGCGTCGAGTGTCGCGGTCGCGTCCTTGAGCTTGAAGTAGAGGTGGCCGCTGGTGTGGGCGCCCTTGAAGCTCGAGATCTCCCCCTTCACCCACACGCCCGGGAACGCACCGGCCAGGAGATCCTTGATCTGTCGGGTGAGTTCGCCGACGGAGAGGATGCGGTCTTCGGGAGCGGGCAGCGTGGCCAAGGCGTCAGACCCGAACGATGCTGCTCTGGCGCTCGGCGGCGATCACGGTGGAGAGCACCACCATGGCCACGGTCATCGGGCCCACGCCGCCGGGCACGGGCGTGATGGCGCCCGCCACGTGGCGCACGGATTCGAAGTCGACGTCGCCGGTGAGCCGGCTCTTCGTGCCGTCCGTCGTGGGCTCGCGATGGATGCCCACGTCCACCACGACGGCACCGGGCTTCACCCAGTCGGCCGTCACCATGTGCCGGCGGCCGACCGCCGCCACGAGCAGGTCGGCGCCACGCGCGAGCGCGCGCAGCTCGTCGGGCCCGCTGCCGGAGTGTCCGACGGTCACCGTCATGTCGTGCGGTTTGGACGAGAGC
>JAHFBX010000227.1 GCA_023249815.1 Candidatus Eiseniibacteriota bacterium | reverse complement strand
GGACGGCTCGCGGCGCTACTTCGAGTTGAAAGAGCGCTGCGTGTTCTCCGACATCATCGACCAGGAGACGGGCGAGGGGCAGGGCCGGCGCGTCGTCGTCCGCACGCCGCGTTACATCGCGCTGGCGCCGTTCGCGCCACGCTTCCCGTTCGAGACCTGGATCCTGCCCATGGCGCGCCGCGCCGCGTACCACACCCTCGACGACCCGGGCGAGATGCTCGAGCTGGCGGGGATCCTGAAGGACACACTCGGCCGGCTGAACGCGGCGCTCGACTCGCCGCCGTACAACCTGGTGCTGCACACGGCGCCGCTCGCCGAGCCCGACGTGCCCTACTACCACTGGCACCTGGAGATCATGCCCAAGCTGACGCGCGTCGCCGGCTTCGAGATCGGCAGCGGCTTCTACATCAATCCCACCCCACCCGAGGACGCGGCCCAATACCTGCGCGACGTCGGAGCGCGCGCCTGAACCCTCCGGACGCATGAGCACGCCCTTCTCGGTGGTCCACCTGGCGAGCGAGATGGCTCCGTTCGCGAAGGTGGGAGGCCTGGGGGACGTCGTGGCCGCGCTCTCCGCCGAGCAGGTGCGGCGCGGCCATCGCGTCGTGGTCGCGATCCCGCACTGGCGCGACCTGGCCCTGCCCGCGAGCTGGAAGCTCTCAGACCTCTCCGGCACGCGCGTGCCGTGGGGGATGGGCGACGAGCCCGCGCGCTTCACGATGGCGGAGGGGCCGGACGACATGCCGAGCGTGCTGCTCGTGGACCATGCGGGCGACCGGCGCTTCTTCCAGCGGCCGGGCTTCTACGACGATCCGCAGACGCACGAGGGCTACCCGGACAACGCCGAGCGCTTCCTGTTCTTCACGCGCGCCGCGCTCGAGGCCGTCAAGGGCTTCGGCGAGCCGTTCGACGTGCTGCATGCTCACGACCAGCAAGCGGCGTGGGCGCCGTGCTTCATGCGCACGCACGACGCCGACGATTCCGCGTGGTCGGGCATGGCGAGCATCTTCACGATCCACAACCTCGGCTACCAGGGCATCGTGGACCCGTGGGTGCTGGGGCTCGCGGGTTTCCCGCGCAGCATGTTCTTCCCGCACAGCCCGTTCGAGTACCACGGCCGCGTGAACTTCATGAAGGTCGGCATCCTGTTCGCCGACCTGGTCTCCACCGTGAGCCCGACGTATGCGCGCGAGATCCAGACCGGAGGCGAATACGGCTATGGCCTGGAGGGTGTGCTGCGCCGGCGCATGGGCGACGTGCGTGGCATCCTGAATGGCATCGACGACCACGACTGGGATCCGGCCACGGACCGCTGGCTGCCGGCGCATTTCGACCGCGAGAATCTCGCCGGGAAGGCCGCCTGCCGCCGCGCGCTGGCGCTCGAGAGCGGTTTCCTGATGGATCCGGATTGGCCCATCGTCGGCATGGTCACGCGGCTCGTGGAGCAGAAGGGGCTGGACCTGCTCGAGGCCGCCGAGCGCGCGCTCTGCGACCTGCCGGCGCGATTCGTGGTGCTCGGCGTCGGCTCACCGCGCTACATGGAATTCCTGCGCCGGCTCGCCGACGAGCGGCCATGGCAGTGGAGCTTCGAGACCGCCTACGACGAAGGGCTCGCGCACCGCATCGAGGCCGGTTCCGACCTGTTCCTGATGCCGTCTCGCTACGAGCCCTGCGGGTTGAACCAGATGTACTCGCTCCGCTATGGCACGGTGCCCGTGGTGCGCGCAACGGGTGGGCTCGCCGACACGGTGCGCGAGTTCGATCCCATCACGCGCGATGGGAACGGCTTCGTGTTCGAGAACTTCTCGGGCGACGAGATGGTGATGGCACTGCGGCGTGCGCTCGCCGCCCACTCCGAGCGCGATCTGTGGCGCGCGGTGCAGCGGAACGGCATGGCACGCGACTGGAGCTGGCGCGTGGCGGCCGACGGCTACGATCGGCTCTACGCCGAAGCGCTCGAGCGCGTCTCGGACGGCCGCATCCCCACGCTCGAGAGCGTGCGCGACACGTTTTAGGCCGGACGAGTCGTCAGCGTTCGGACGCACCCGCCTCGGGATCCGCGGTGACGCGCGGTCCGCCGTGGCCCGCGAGCGTCAGCGCCGACAGCACCTGGTCGAACTCGCCGATGGCCTTGCCGATCAGGGCGCCGGTGTTGTCCACCGCGTCCACCTCGGAATGGACGTGGATCCGCACGAGGCCGGCGCGCCCGTACCAGAACTGCACCTCGTCGCGCGGGCCGTACAGCTCGGAGAGGCCGCGCAGCCGCCACGCGGAGACGTGACCCACCGGTAGCATGAGATCGTCCAGACCGACGACGACACGGGCGAACAGCGGCGACTCGCGAACCACCCAGCGCGAACCGACATGCAGCGGGTAGCGGAGCATCGTGATCTCGCCGCTCTCCGGCCCGTTCGCGGCATAGAAGGCACCCCGGCCACCTTGCTCCATGCGCACGAGTCGTTCGGCTACCCGCCGGGCGGCCGCCTGGAACGCGGCGCGCTCGGGTGAACTCTCGAGCGCCCGGTCGAGTGAAAGGATCGTGGCACCCAGCAGCTTCTGCGCCGACCCACTAACTGGCTGATCACGCGACGCGGTGCTGAGGGTCACGAGATCCAGGTTGTAGAGCCCGCTCCGGTCCTGGCGAAGCGCGAACTGCGGGCCGGGCACGAGTGCCGTGCGCGGGTCGTACTCCGCCTGCAGGAAGTAGTCGCGCGTGTCGATCGTGGCTTTGCTCACGATCTCGGATTGCCAATCGCCGTCGAGCTCGGCGACTGTGGGAGCGCCCAGGTCGGGGATCGTCACGATTCGCGCGTGGAGGTCGTAGTCCCAGCGATTGCCCACCGCGAGCGGAAAGCTCAACCCGCGCCGCAGCATGCGCTCACTCAGAGCGGCTGGCGCGTCACTGTGTTCCTGCCCGTTCGCGAAGAACGAGCCGGCGCCCGATCCACCGAACGGTCGGGTGGTGCTCGTCGCGTTCCGCCCGCAGCCTGCGGCGAGCGGGAGCGAGACAAGCGTGAGCAGAACGAGCATTCGCGTGGGAGTCGTGCACGCGCGTGTGAGCCGAACGAGCGGGGGCGCGTTCATGGTGACCTCCGGAACCGATGTCGGTCGTGTGGCGGCCCGGTCCATCGCTGGGAGCATACTCCTCGCGGAGCTACGAAAAAGCGCGCATTTCTGGCCCGCTCAGCCCTCGAGGAACGCCGCGTGGAGCGCTCGCACGGCGTCCTCAACCCGTGCGGACTCCACACGGAACACCAGCGCCGCCGGTGTCACGCGCAACGCCACGAGCGAGACGCCGGCTCGCTCGAGCGCGCGCTCGCCCCGGGCCGCCTCCGCCGCGCCCAACCCCAACCCCACGAGCGACACGAAGCCGGCGTCGTGCACGACCTCCAGTCTCCACTCGCCTCCGGGGCCGCGCACTTCGCGGAATCGCCCTTGCAGCGCCTCGACGTCGTCACGGTTCCCCATCCAGACGAGCGCGCCGTGCGTCTCGTCCGCCTGCTCGTGCGCGACGAGTTCGAGCGCGGGAAACTGCTCCGCCACCGCCTCCAGGATGCCGCGCGCCTCGCCACGGCCTCCGGCATTGCCCTCGGCGATGGCGAGCGAGATCCGGGCGCGATGCGTGACCGCTTCGACTCGGGGTGCTTCCACGGTTTCCTCCGTGATCTCGGTGCCGGGGGCGTCCCGGAACGACGAGCGTACCGCGAGCGGCACACGTTCGCGCGCCGCCAGGTCGACCGAGCGGGCATGCAGGACGCGGCCGCCCAGGTGGGCGAGCGCGGAACACGCACGGTAGCCCATGCGTGGCACGAGCCGCGCCGCGGGCACGATGCGAGGGTCGGCGGTGAACACGCCGTCCACGTCGGTGAAGATCTCGCAACGCGCGCGGCCGAGCGCCGCCGCAAGCGCCACCGCAGTGGTGTCGCTGCCGCCGCGGCCCAGCGTCGTGATCTCCTTGGTGACGGGCGACACGCCCTGGAATCCGGCGACGATCACGACCTGCCCGGCGTCGAGCGCGGCGCGGATGCGCTCGGGCCGGACCCCCACGATGCGCGCGCTGGCGTGCGCCTCGTCGGTCAGGATGCCGCTCTGCGAGCCGGTGAACGAGATCGCGCTCACGCCCAAGTCGTGGAGCGCCATCGCGAGTAGCGCCATGGACACGCGCTCGCCCGTCGTGAGCAGCATGTCCATCTCACGGCGAGAGGGTCGGGGAGAGACTTGGTGCGCGAGTGCGATCAGGTCGTCGGTGGTGTAGCCCATCGCGCTCACGACGACCACCATCGCGTGGCCCGCGTCGCGCGCGGCGGCAACGCGGCGAGCCACGGCCCGAATGCGCTCCGGGCCGTTCACCGAGGTGCCGCCGTACTTGTGCACGAGGACGTTCACGCGCGGAGGGATAGACGCTCGCGACACGCCGCGCAAGCGCGCGGAATGCGCGCGCGGTGCGTCGCCCGGGCCTTGACGCCCGCGGCGCGCAAACCGTATGGTCCCCGCCGCTCTTGAACTGCGGAAGTAGCTCAGCCCGGTAGAGCATCACCTTGCCAAGGTGAGGGTCGGGGGTTCGAATCCCCTCTTCCGCTCCATGCGTACGGGCCGGCTCCCGCCGGCCCGTGCCCTTTTCGGGAGGATCCCATGGGCGTTCCCGCGCCGCGCAGCCCCGACGGATCGGCCGCGGTGGAACGCGCGATCGCCGAGCTGATCCGCGCCCTGGGCCTCGACGTGGCCCGGGAACCCGAGCTGGCGCAGACGCCCGCGCGCGTGGCGGACCTCTACCGCGAGGCGCTCTCCGGGCTCGACCCGTCGAATCACCCCGATCTCGTCACGTTTCCGCACTCGGGCCAGGGCGAGCTCGTCGTGGTGCGCGATCTCGTGTTCCACTCGTTGTGCGTGCACCACTTCGTACCGTTCTTCGGCCGCGCGCTCGTCGCCTACCTACCCGGCGAGATGCTGGTCGGGATCAGCGCGGCGGCGCGACTTCTCGAACACTACTCGCGCCGGCCACAACTTCAAGAACGCCTGGGCCAGCAGGTGGCGGACCACCTGCACGACCTGATCCGCCCGCGCGGCGTCGCCGTGGTGCTCGAGGCCCGCCACCTGTGCATGGAGATGCGCGGCATCCGCAAGCGCGGCACGGTGGAGACACGCGCGGTGCGCGGCGAGCTGGCGGATCCCCGATGGGCCGAGGCGCTCCGCCTCCCACCCGAGCGTTGACCGGCAAGACGTGCGCCCCAGGTCCACGGTGAGCGTGATCGTGGTGACGCGGGACCGGCCGCGGCTGTTGGCCGACGCGCTCGCCAGCATCGCGGCGCAATCCCTGGCGCCGCTCGAGGTGCGCGTCGGCGACGACGGGGGTGGCCGCTCGGCCGCCGTGGCGGAGCGGGTGCCGTTGCTGGAACTGACCTGGCTGCCGCTCGACTGCGGCCAGGCCGGCGCCGCCCGCAACGCCGCGGCGGCGGGCGCCACCGGCGACGTGCTCGCGTTCCTCGATGACGACGACCTATGGCGGGCGGACCACCTCGAGGGGCTCGCCCGCGCGTTCGATGATCCCGGCGTGGGC
>JAHFBX010000226.1 GCA_023249815.1 Candidatus Eiseniibacteriota bacterium | reverse complement strand
CAGACCGGCGGCCGCGGGCGCTTCCACACCCCCTCCGCCGCCGAATGCCCCGGTCTCGGCATGCTGCGCCACCATCTGGCGCGGCGCGCGCGGCGCTTCGGCGATGACCTGGCGCGCGGCCGAGGGCTGGAGCTGCACGCGGAACAGGCGCTGCACGAAGTCCTCGCGCACCTCTCCCATCATGGTCTCGAACAGCGTGAACGCTTCTTTCTTGTACTGGACGAGCGGATCGCGCTGGCCGTAGGCCTGGAGCCCGATGCCACCCTTCAGGTAGTCCAACTCGTGCAGGTGCTCGCGCCAGTGCTCGTCGAGCGTGAACAGGTAGAGGTGGCGCTCGAGCTCGCGCATGACCTCGGCGCCGAACTGCATCTCGCGGGCGCGGTAGGCGCCCTCGGTGAACTGGAGCGCGGCCTCCTCCACCTCGGCGCGCGAGTCACCTTCCAGCGCCTTGGCGTCGGCCGGCGACATGCACAGGTAGGAGAGCTCGTCAGCGAGGCCACGCAGGTTCCACTCCTCCCGGTGCATCTTGTCGTCCACGTAGCGATCGACACGCTCGCCGGCGACGTCCTTCAGGTCCTCGAGCACGCGGGCGCTGATGTCCTCCGACAGCAGCGCCTCGTCGCGCTGGCGGTAGACCTCCTCGCGCTGCTTGTTCATGACGTTGTCGTACTCGAGCAGGTGCTTGCGGATGTCGAAGTTGTGCGCCTCGACGCGCTTCTGCGCGTTGCCGATCGCCGATGTCACCATGCCGTGCTCGATGACCTCGCCCTCCTCGACACCCATCTTCTGCATGAGCATGGAGATGCGTTCGGCGCCGAACAGCCGCATCAGGTCGTCCTCGAGCGACAGGAAGAAGCGCGACGAGCCGGGGTCGCCCTGGCGGCCGGAGCGGCCGCGCAACTGGCGATCGATGCGCCGCGATTCGTGGCGCTCGGTGCCGAGGATGTGCAGCCCGCCCAGCTCCGGCACGCCCGCGCCGAGCTTGATGTCGGTGCCGCGGCCGGCCATGTTCGTGGCGATGGTCACGGCGGCGCGCTGCCCGGCGAGCGAGACGATCTCGGCTTCCTTCAGGTGGTACTTCGCGTTCAGCACGTTGTGCGGGATGCCGCGGATCTTGAGGAAGCGGCTCAACTGCTCGCTCACCTCCACCGAGATGGTGCCGACGAGCACGGGCTGGCCGCGCTGGTGGCAATCCGCGATCTCGTCGATCACGGCCTTGAACTTCTCGCGCTTCGTGCGATAGACGACGTCATTCTGGTCCGAGCGCCGGATCGGACGGTTCGTCGGGACCACGGCGACGTCCAGCTTGTAGATCTCCCAGAACTCGCCGGCCTCGGTCTCCGCCGTGCCCGTCATGCCCGCGAGCTTCTTGTACATGCGGAAGAAGTTCTGCAGCGTGACGGTGGCGAGTGTCTGCGTCTCGCCCTCGACCTTCACGCCCTCCTTCGCCTCGATGGCCTGGTGGAGCCCGTCCGAGTAGCGCCGGCCCGGCATCTTGCGACCGGTGAACTCGTCCACGATGACCACCTTGCCATCCTCGAGCACGTACTCGACGTCCTTTTCGAACAACGAGTACGCCTTGAGCAGCGCGTGGATGCCATGGCTGCGGTTGTTCGCCACGCCGTACGCCTGGTACACGCGGTCGCGCTCGACGATGCGCTCGTCGGCCGACAGCTCGTCCCGCCCCTCGAGTTCGGCGAGTTGCGCGGTCAGGTCGGGCACGGTGAAGCGGTCCGGGTCGGACGGCGACATCAGGTTCCGCGCCGCCTCGAGCAGGTCCACGTTCCGCGACTTCTCGTCGATCGTGTAGTAGAGCTCCTCGTCCAGCTCGTGCATGCGCTTGTCGCGCAGGTGCTCCAGCTCGACACGGGTGATCAACTTCTTCAAGCCCGGCTGGTTGCTCAGGAGCTTGATGAACTTCTTGTGCTTCGGCGCAGCGCGTTGGATCTGGAGCAGCTGGACGCCCGCGTCCCACTCCTTCTCGGGGTCGGTGAGCAACTGCTCGGCCTTGGCGAGCGCCGCGTTGGCCCACTGCTGCTGGGCGCGCACGACGCGCTCCACGAGCGGCTTCATCTCGTCGAACAGGTCGTCGCCGCGGTCGTCCACGGGGCCGGAGATGATGAGCGGCGTGCGGGCCTCATCGATCAGCACCGAGTCCACCTCGTCCACGATGGCGTAGGTGAACCCGCGCTGCACGCGGTACTCGGGGCGCACCGCCATGTTGTCGCGCAGGTAGTCGAAGCCGAACTCGTTATTCGTGCCGTAGGTGATGTCGCAGGCGTACTGCTCGCGCCGGCGCGGCGGGTCCATGCTCTGCTGGATGCAGCCCACCGTGAGCCCGAGGAACTTGAAGATCTCGCCCATCCACTCGCTGTCGCGGCGGGCGAGGTAGTCGTTCACGGTGACGAGGTGCACGCCCCTGCCCGTCAGGGCGTTCAGGTAGAGCGGCAGTGTGGCGACCAGCGTCTTGCCCTCGCCGGTGGCCATCTCGGCGATCTTGCCCTCGTGGAGCATGATCCCGCCGATCAACTGGACGTCGTAAGGCACCATCTGCCAGGCGAGTGGCAGGCCGCAGACGTCCCAGGTCCTTCCACACAAGCGTCCACAGGCGTGCTTCACGGCCGCGAACGCCTCGGGCAGCAGGTCGTCGAGCGTGTCCTCGCCCGACTCCAGCCGGGCCCGGAACTCGGCCGTCTTAGCCCTAAGCGCCTCGTCCGGGAGCCCCTCCCAGGCCGCGAAATGGCGGTTGATCTCGTCCACCAGGGGGCCCGCCCGGCGCACCTCGCGCTCGTGCTTGGACCCGAACACCGACTTGAGAAGGTTTTCCAGCATGGCGGGCAGGATAGGGCCTCGAAAGGGTTGGGGCAAAGCCGGGCCACTGTAATGAGCGGGATGTCCGGTGCGTCGCGGCCCGTCTGATGCGGCTCGGCGCAACGCGTTTCAGGAACGGTCCGGGCGCCGAGCGAAGGACGCGTAGCGTCCTTGGCGCGAGGCCCGCTCATCAGGTCGGCGTCAGGAACGTCCACAAGCGCGCACGGCCCGATGCGTGGGCATCGGGCCGTGCGCTTGTCCGGGCGCTGTGACTCAAACCTTCAAGACGTGGGTCGCTTCGCTGCCTCGTGTACTGCTGACCACTTCGAACTCCACCCGCTCGCCTTCGTGGAGCGTACGGAACCCGCCGCTCTCGATGGCGCTGAAGTGAACGTAGACTTCGCCACCCTCCTGGTCTTCGGGTGTGATGAAACCGTAGCCCTTCTGGTCGTTGAAATACTTGACCGTGCCACGCGCCATGGAAGTCCCTCCCCAGCTGGCTAGAGGACTCATTCGAGCCCGGACACCATTCACCTTGCGCCCCGCGCCGGGGGCGGGTCAAGCGCGTTCGTGCGAGCGCGGGCCGCGGCCCCGGCGACGGTCGGGAAGTTTTCAGCCGCCCAACAATTTCATGGTGTAGCCTGCCGCGAGCGTGATGCCGAGATTGTCGTCGAGTGGTATGGGAAGTGCTTCGACGAGCGTCGCGACGACCGCGCCCGCCAGCGTCACACCCCAGGGCACGTGCGCCACGCTCGAGACCAGCGCCGCCCACGCGAGGCACGCGACGAGACAGCCGAACGCGCCCTCGAGCGACTTGTTGAACACCTTGTGCCGGCCCCACGCCTTCCCCACCAGCGCGCCCATCGCGTCGCCGAGCACGGTGAAACCGAGTGCCGCGGCGGCGATCGGCTGCGGGAACACCTCCACGCCGATCAAAGCCGCGAGCAACAGGTAGGTGGATCCGAGCAGGCTCATGCGCTCGTGCTCGCGGATCAGCTCGCCGAAGAACTGGCGGAAGAACGTGCGCACGCGCCGCTCGTGGATGCGCAGCACGTCCACCGTGACCGCGCCCGCGGTGAGCGCGAGGAACAGCAGCCGGAACTCCCCACGCGAGCGCGGCCACGGCAGGATCTCGAGCAGCAGCTCGAGCGGCAGCACGATGAACGACAGGTGGATCGCCTTGCGGCGCGCCTCGGTGAGCCAGGCGCGCGTGCGCAGCGGCTTCAGGGGGTCGTCGGGGGCGCGCTTCAGGGCGGTCACGGCCGCGACCGTAGCAGACGCTCGGCGCCTAAGGCCCGGGTGCCGCGAACGGCTGGAGCTCGCGATATGCCTGGCGGTAGCCGAGGATGCGGCGCACGTAGTCCTGGGTGTCGGCGTTCGTGGCCATCTCGCAGTAGAGCGCCCAGCCGCCGCGGTCCACGATCTCGCGCCAGTCCGCGCGCACGTTGCCCGGTCCCGCGTTGTAGGCGGTGAGCGCCACCGGGGCCGCGCCGCCGTACCGGGTGAGCAGCTTCTGGAGATAGCGCGCGCCATAGCGGAGCGCCCGGTCGGGCTCGAACAGCAGCGAGTCCGAGGGCAGCGTCTCGCGGAGCTCCCGCGCCATGTCGCGGCCCGTGCCGGGCAGGAGCTGCGCCAGGCCGAGCGCGTTGCTGCGGGACACCGCTCGTGCGTCGAACCGGCTCTCCTGGCGGACGAGCCCCCACAGCAACGCGCGCTCGACGCCCGCACGATATGCCGCCGTCGTGAGCTCGCGCTCGAACGCCGGCGGGAACGCCCACGCCACCCAGCTCCAGGCACTGCTGTCCGCGGCTTCGGCCATGAGCGCGCGATCGGCGGCGCGCGTCGCGCCGGCGAGGTCACCGCTCACGTACGCCGCCTGCGCGATCGCGCGCCACGACTACGCGGCAATCGCACGCTTTGGCACGCGGCCGAGGCGCGGGTCGTTGCGGTCGCGCGCTGACACGATGCGCGCCGCGGCGTCCGGGAGCGCGAGCGCACCTGACAGCGCCACGATCGCGTCCACGAGCCGCGGCTCGACCGAGTCCGCCGACGCCACGGCCGGGCGCGGTCGCGGCGGCGAGACGCCGAGCGTCTCGCGCGCGGCCACCGCGAGCAGGTCGTATCCGGGCTGCGACGCGAACTCGAGGCGAAGGATCGAGTCGCCCTCGGCGACACCGCGGCGCCGGAGCGCGACGCCGAGCCAGAATCGGGCGCGGCGATCCCCGCTCGCGCGCAGCGCCTGCACCGCCGCCGAATCGCGACCCGCCATCCACTCCATGAGCCCGACGAGCGTGCTCGACTGGCGAACGACTCCGGCCGTCGCCGCGTGGCCGCGTCCCAAGCTGTCGGCGTTCCGGAACGCGCGCGCGGCGAGGCTCCAGTGGCTCTCGTCCTGCGCCTCGCGGCCGCATTCCCACCACGCCATCGCACGCTGCGCCGGCGACCCGGCGGTGCGACCGAGGCGCTGGTAGAGCGCGAGTGCCGAGTCGCTCCGGCTCGCGGCGCGGAACGATCGAGCGCGCTCCATCCGCGCGCGGTCGAAGTAGGGCGTGCCACGCGTCCAGCGGAGCGCAGTGTCGGAAGCAAGCACCGACGCCGCCGGCCGCCGCCAGTCGCGAAGCCACTGCACGCGCGTGATCGCGTCGTCACCCCGCTCAGGGGCTGGCGCTCCTCGCATGACACGAGCGTTGCGCGCGAGCGCCTGTGCGCGCCCGCCGTTCGCCCACTCGGCGAGCGCCGCGCGGCGCTCGAGGCGGAGC
>JAHFBX010000225.1 GCA_023249815.1 Candidatus Eiseniibacteriota bacterium | reverse complement strand
CAGTCCCAGCTTGTCCCCGGGCTTCAGCCGTCCGCCGCTGACGCACTCGTCGAGCGCGATCGGGATCGAAGCGGACGACGTGTTCCCGTAGCGGTCGATGTTCACGTACACCTTCTCCGCCGGCAGGCCGAGCCGCTCGCGCGCCGCCTCGATGATGCGCAGGTTCGCTTGGTGCGGAATCAACAGGTCGATCTCGCTCGCGTCCCAGCCGGCCTGCTCGGCGCAGCGCAGCGTCGCCTCGGCCATGCTGCGGACCGCGAACGGGTAGAGCTTCTTCCCCTGCATGCGGATGAAATGCTCGCGCCCCGCCACGGTGTCGTCGCTCGCGGGATTGCGCGAGATGCCCGCCGGCACCTCGAGCACCTCGCCCAGCTCGCCGTCGCTGTGCATGTCCACGGCGTGGACGCCGACGCCGGTGTCGCAGGCCTGCAGCACCGCGGCGCCGGCGCCGTCGCCGAACAGCACGCAGGTGTTGCGGTCGGTGTAGTCCACGATGCGCGACAGCGTCTCGACGCCCACGACCAGCACCGTGTCGGCGATGCTCGAGCCCACGAGTCCGCGCGCGATCCCCATGCCGAACACGAATCCCGTGCACGCCGCGAACATGTCGTAGGCCGCGGCGCGCGTGGCGCCGAGCTTCTGCTGGAGGGTGCACGCGCACGACGGCAGGATGCGGTCCGGTGTCGTCGTCGCGACCATGATGTGGTCCACGTCGGCGGGCTCCACGCCGGCCATGGCGAGCGCCCGGCGGCTCGCGATCAACGCGAGGTCGCTCGACGCCTGGTCGGGCGCCGCGATGCGTCGCTCGCGGATGCCGGTGCGCTCGACGATCCACTCGTCGGACGTGTCCACGAGCCGCGACAGGTCGTCGTTCGTGAGCACGCGATCCGGCACGTACATGCCCGTGCCGGTGATGGTCGTGCCCCGGATACCGTCAGGCCGCCGAATCATGGTCGGACTGGATCTCCTCGCGGATGTGTTCGTTGACTCGCTTTTCGACGAACGAGGTGAGCGTGTGGATGGCGCTGCGGAACGCGCGGGCCCCGCTGGACCCGTGTCCGATGAAACATACGCCGTTCACGCCCAGCAGTGGGGCGGCGCCGTATTCCTGCCAGTCGATGCGCGAACGCAGCCGGTGCAGCGCGCCGCGCATGAACAGCGCCCCGAACAGCGCGAGCGGGTCCTTCTTGACCTCATCACGAACGGAGCGGCCGAGGAACGACGCGGCGCTCTCGGCCGTCTTGAGCAGCACGTTGCCGGTGAAGCCATCGGTCACGATCACGTCGCAGGTGCCCTTGAACAGGTCGCGGCCCTCCACGGGACCGATGAAGTTGAGATGCCGCGCCGCCTTCACGAGTGGCAAGGTCTCTTGCACGAGCTGGTTGCCCTTGCTCTCCTCCTCGCCGATCGAGAGCAGCCCGATGCGGGGATTCTCGTGGCCCAGGAGGTAGCGGGCCATGCACGAGCCCATGTGCGCGAACTGGACGAGCCACGCCGGCTTCACCTCGGCGTTCGCCCCCACGTCCAGCACGACGGTGCCATGCCCGGTGTTCGGGAAGAACGCGGCGAGCGCGGGGCGCGAGACGCCTTCCAGCCGGCCGAGCCCGAGCAGCGCGGTGGCCACGACCGCGCCGGTGTTGCCGGCGCTGAAGATGCCCTCGAGCTTTCGCTCCTTGTGGAGCTGGGTGAGCACGCCGAGCGACGTGCCCGACTTGCGCGCGGCTCTCGTGGCTTTCGCGCCCATGTCCACCTTCTCTGCGGCGTGCACGATGTCGACGAGCGCGGCATCCACGTGGGCGCGCTTCAGGGCGGCGCGGATCTCGGCCTCGTCCCCCACCAGCGTGAGGCGGAATCGGCCGGGCCACTCGCGGAGCGCGAGCGCAGCGCCGTCGGCCACGGGTCCCGGGCCGAAGTCGCCTCCCATCGCATCAATCCCGATGCGCGGGATGGAGGTCATGTGGGTCGTCCGCCGCGAACCGGCTCCGGCCATGCTCCCGCGCTGCGCGGGCCGTCATGGACGGCCCCGGTCACACTTCGCGCGGCGTGACGATCGCCTCGCCCTTGTAGTACCCGCAGCTGGCGCAGATGCGGTGCGGCAGGCGCGGGGCGCCGCAGTGCGCGCAGTTCGACAGGCCCGGCTTGTGGAGCTTCCAGTGCGTGCGCCGCTTCTTGCCGCGCGTGTGCGAGTGACGTCGCTTGGGAACCGCCATGCTCTGCTACCTCCTGGTTCCAGACCGGCGCCCCGAGCGTGGGACCGAAGTCTCAGCCTCGGGGGCAGTCGTGCTCCCCGAGCGCCAGATCGGCACCACACTTCGGGCACAGGCCCGGACAGTCCTCCCGACACACGGGAGTGATCGGCATCTCCAGCAGCAGCGCCTCGCGAACGGGGTCGCGCAGGTCCAGCCGCCGGCCATCGTGAAACAACATGAAATCGTCGCGCTCGAGTGCTTCCTGCTCTTCGCGCGACGTCGAACCGGAGCGTTCCGCATACACCACGATCGGCGCTTCGAGCGAGAGCGCGAACTCCCGCAGGCAGCGCACGCATTCGAGGTGGGCCCGCGACTGCACGGTGCCCCGCACCGACACCCGTTCGCCCGACCGCTCGACCGTGAACGAGCCGCGAACCTGTTCGCGCCATTCGGGTTGCGAGAGTCCGACGTCGGCTGCCGCGCCCTCGAGTTCGACCCGGTCCAAGCCTGCGCGAACCGTGCCGATGTCGAGTACGAATCCGGTCATATGCACATGGGACGGCCCGAGGCCGTCCCCCTGAAACGGGCGAAAACTAGCATAGGCCGTTCGCGAGCGTCCACCCGAGGCCCAAGCCCACCCGAAAACGCTTCCGAGCGCGCCCGGCGGGCACTTCTCGCGCGCGATGGCCGGGCGTTCGGCTGCGGGCCGGGGCTCAGTGCGTGAGCGCGGCGACGCCGAAGAACAGCTTCACCTCGCGCTCGGCCGAGGCCTGGCTGTCCGAGCCGTGCACCGAGTTCCGCCCCTTGGACTCCGCGTAGAGCCTGCGGACGGTGCCCTCGGCGGCCTGGGCCGGGTCCGTGGCGCCGATCACCTCGCGCAGCGCGGCCGCGGCGGCCTCGCGCTCGAGGCAGCAGAGCATGACGGGTCCCGAGGTCATGAAGTCCACGAGCTCGGGGAAGAACCCCTTGCCGGCGTGCTCGCTATAGAACTCGTGACACTGTTCGCGCGTCAGGCGCGTGTAGCGCGCTTCGATCAGGCGGAAGCCCTTGTCCTCCACGTGGGCGAGCATCTTGCCCACGAGATTCCGGCCGGTGGCGTCCGGCTTGATGATGAACAGCGTACGTTCGACGGCCACGGTGAGCCTCCTTGGCGGCCCCCGAGGGCGGACCGCGATGGATTGCGTGGTGAGATCGGGCCCCGACGCCGGGGAACCGTTGGAGCCTACTTCTTCCTGCCGCCGCGCGACGCCGCTGCGGCGAGCCTTGCACGTGAGGCCGAGCGCGCGCCCGCGCGAGCCGCCGGCTTCGCCGCGGCGCGCTTCGAGGAGCCGTTGCGCGCCACGACCCGGCCGCGATTCCCGCCCGAGGACCTCGCACTCGTGCTCCTGACTGATCGCGCGGCCGGCTTGGAATTCGCCCTTGCCGACGACTTGGCGGCGCCCTTCGACGACGACTTCGACGCGGCTTTCGCGAGACCGTTCGCACGGCGTGCGCGGCGCCGCTTGAGGAGCTCGTCCACGAGGCCCGGGATCTCCGACGGGATGCGCGCCACCGGCACGCCCGCGGCCTCGAACGCGGCCATCTTCTCGGCCGCCGTACCGGTGCCGCCCGAGATGATCGCGCCCGCGTGACCCATGCGCTTGCCGGGCGGCGCCGTCTGCCCGGCCACGAATGCCACCACGGGCTTCATGACGTGGCGCCGGATGAACTGCGCGGCCTGCTCCTCCGCGTTGCCGCCAATCTCACCCATGAGCACGATGGCCTCGGTGCGGCCATCGGCCTCGAACAGCGTGAGCGCGTCGATGAAGTCGGTGCCAATCACCGGGTCGCCGCCGATCCCGAGGCACGTGGTCTGGCCGAGGCCGTGGTCGGTGAGCTGCTTCACCACCTCGTAGGTGAGCGTGCCGCTCTTGCTCACCACGCCCACGGGGCCGGGCGCGCAGATGTGGCCCGGCAGGATGCCGACCTTCGACTGCCCGGGCGAGATCAGGCCGGGGCAGTTGGGCCCCACGAGGCGCGGGCGGCCGAGCGGGTTCTTCTCGCCGCGGAGCCCGAGCACCTTGTGATAGGCCGCGAGCGTGTCACGCACCGGCAGCCCCTCGGTGATGCACACGATGAGTCCCACGCCCGCGTCGGCCGCCTCGTGGATGGCGTCGGCGGCGAACGGCGCCGGAACGTAGATCACCGAGGCGTTCGCCTTGGTGGCCTCGACGGCCTCCGCCACCGAGTCGAACACCGGCACGCCGTGCACCTCGCCGCCGCCCTTGCCGGGCGTGACGCCGGCCACGACGTTCGTGCCGTACGCGACCATCTGCTGCGTGTGGAACGCGCCGTCGCGGCCGGTGATGCCCTGCACGAGCAGGCGGGTGTTGCGGTCGATCAGGATGCTCACGCCGACACCTCCTGCGCCTTCTCGATCACCATGCGCACCGCCTCGTCCATGCTGGTGGTGGCGCCCAACCCGTGTTCCTTGAGGATCTGCCGCGCCTTCTCCTCGTTCGTGCCGGTCAGCCGGATGACGAGCGGCACAGTCAGCGGCGAGGCCTCGAGCGAGGCCACGATGCCGTTCGCGACGTCATCACAGCGCGTGATGCCGCCAAAGATGTTGAACAGGATGGCGCGCACGCCGCCGTTCGTGGCCGAGGCGTCGGTGGTGATGATCTTGAGCGCGGCGGTGACCTTCTCTGGGTTCGACGAGCCGCCGATGTCGAGGAAGTTCGCGGGCTCGCCGCCGTAGTGCTTGATCAGGTCCATCGTCGCCATCGCGAGCCCGGCACCGTTCACAATGCAGCCGATGTCGCCGTCGAGCTTGACGTAGGACAGCCCCTTCTCGCGCGCCAGGCGCGCGCCCGCGGTCTCCTCGGACGGGTCGCGCCACGCCTCCCAATCTTTGTGGCGGAAGTCGGCGTTGTCGTCGAGCACGACCTTGGCGTCGAGCGCCAGCACGCGCCCCTCCGGCGTCACGGCGAGCGGGTTGATCTCCGCGAGCGAGCAGTCCGATTCGGTGTAGACGCGGTAGAGCCGGAGCAGGATGTCGGCGGCCTGCGCCGCCTGCTGGAAGTCCGGGAACAGCGGGCGCATGAGGTTGCGCGCCATGTACGGGCGCAGACCCTCGAGCGGCACGTGGAAGCGGATAAGCTTCTCGGGTGCCACGCGCGCCACCTCCTCGATGTCCACGCCGCCCTCGGCGGACAGCATGACGAGCGGCGCCTTCTTCTCGCGGTCCATGACGATCGCGCAGTAGTACTCCTTGGCGATGTTGGCAGCCATCGCCACGAGCACCTTGCGCACCGGTAGCCCCTTGATCGTGAGCGAGAGGATGTCGCGCGCCTTGTCGTAGGCCTCGTCCGGCGTGTGCGCCAGCTTGACGCCGCCCGCCTTCCCGCGACCGCCGGCCTGCACCTGCGCCTTGATGACCACGGT